>JBFHEQ010000062.1:0-10731 GCA_041584075.1 Hydrogenophaga sp. | reverse complement strand
GCCTTCCGGGCCGGTCTGGTGGGTCTTGAGCTGCATGCCCAGGATTTCACCGGCCAGGCGCTTGACGTCGTCGATCGACTTGGCCACCTTCACACCACCACCCTTGCCACGGCCACCGGCGTGGATCTGGGCCTTGACAACCCACACGGGGCCGCCCAGTTTTTGTGCGGCTTCAACGGCCTCCTGCACAGTGAAAGCAGCGATGCCACGGGGAGTGGGCACGCCGAACTGACGCAAGATTTCCTTGCCTTGGTACTCGTGAATCTTCATGAGGGTCTCTCTCAGGAATGAAGGGTTGTTTCAGCCGGCAACCGCTCGGGTCACCAGCGCGGGGCATTGGACACAGCAACCTAGAACTGTATCATGTTGCACTGCACCAACACAGTGCGGCATTACGCGGCACGTAATACATAATTATATTGCTGCAACACTGAACCCGAACTGACAACACGGAAGGCGGAACACACCATGGCCCTCATCTTCATCGACGGCGAAGCCGGCACCACAGGCTTGCAGATCCGTGAGCGCCTTCAACAGCTCCCCCAGATTCAGCTGTTGAGCATCGCGCCCGAGCGCCGCAAAGACCCGGAAGCCAAGCGCGAACTGATGGCCCAGGCGGATCTGGTGATTTTGTGTCTGCACGACGATGCGGCCATCGAGTCGGTCGCCATGATCGACGCGCTGCCCGGCAAAAAGCCCCGCATCATCGACGCCTCCACCGCCCACCGCTGCAACGACCACTGGGCCTATGGTTTCCCGGAGCTCAGCGTCGACCAGACGGCCAAGGTGGCCCAGGCCGACCGTGTGGCCAACCCGGGTTGTTACGCCACCGGGGCCATCGCCATCCTGCGCCCCCTGATCGATGCCGGCCTGCTGCCCGCAGACTTTGCGGTGTCGCTGCCTTCGGTGAGCGGTTACTCGGGCGGCGGTCGCACCATGATCGAAGCCTACGAAAAAGGCGAAGCGCCGCTGCACGAAGCCTACGCCCTGGGGTTGAGCCACAAGCACATTCCCGAGATCCAGCGCTACACCGGCCTGACCCGCCGCCCCATCTTCATGCCGGCGGTGGGCAACTTCCAGCAAGGCATGCTGGTGCAAATGCCGGTGCACCTGGACCAACTGCCCGGACAGCCCAAGGCCAGCGATCTCCACGATGCCCTGGTGGCGCACTACGCTGCGAGCGCGGCCGCCGGCGGATTCGTTCGCGTCGAGCCCGCCACGGCCGACGGCAAGCTCAGCGCCACCGCCCTGAACGACAGCAACCAGCTGGAATTGCGTGTTTTTGCCAATGAGGCGCACCGGCATGCGGTGGTCATTGCGCGCCTCGACAACCTGGGCAAAGGCGCCAGTGGTGCGGCGGTGCAAAACCTGCGGTTGATGCTGGGGATTTAGCCCCCCCGCGCCGCACCGGCGGTGCGTCACCCCCCAAGGGGGCGATGCTGGCGGACCGGCAGAGCCGGATCCACGGCATCCTTGGATTAAGGGCACTTCACGCCGAAGCTTCGATTGCAGCGGGTAGGCTCCAATCCTGTGCCGTGCATCAGGTACTTTTCACAGGGTCTTGCTGTGTCCTGTTGTGTTCAGTCGTATTCACCACCGCCTTTGACCACCCGGTGGATGGTCTCAGCGCCAAAGCCGCGTGTGGCGAGAAACCGCATTTGTTTCGCCCGGCCCTGGGCGTCTTCGGCTGGTGCACCAAACTTCTTGCGCCACACCTCGCGCGCGCGCTGAACTTCGGAGCCTTTGAGTTCGTCCACCGCCTGGGCAATGGCTTCGGGCGCCAGGCCCTTGGCCTGCAATTCCTGGCGCACCCGCATGGCCCCCAGACGCGGCGCGCGGCGGAACACCACCGACTCCAAGACACGCTGCTCGTTGATGAAGCCTTTGGCCTGCAGCTCGTCCAGCGCTTTCGCCAGCTCACCGGGTTCGGTTTCGTGCTGGCGCAGCTTGCGCTCCAGCTCCAAACGCGAATGTTCACGTTGGCCCAGCAAACGCAGGGCCCGGCCTTTCAGCGAGGGTTGATCAAATGCCATGGGTCATCGATGAACGGAAGGGATCGCTGGCAAGCGTGAGCGGTAGGTACCGGATGCTCAGCTCACACCCCTTGTTGAACCAGTTGCCGAATCTTTGACGCTTTCTCGAAGTGGTCCAGCTGGTGGGTCTGGATCCACCAGGTGGCCACTTCCATCAAACGATCAGGTCTGTCATTTTTGTTCGCAAAGAAGGCGTAGAACGACAAGCCCACGCCGGCGCCTTTGCTGGCGAGCTTGGCATCGCACACCGCGATGACCTTCTCGCGCAGTTCATCAGAAAGCGGCTTGCCCGACAACACGCTTACTCTGCCGCAGGCTTCTCGGCCTTGTCCGTTTTGTCTGCCTTGTCGGCTTTGGAACCCTTGCCACCTTTGGTTGTGCGGGCCTCGTCCACAGGCAGGAGCGGCACACCGAGCTCGGTGCGAACCTTGTTTTCGATCTCCAGGCGCAGGTCGGGGTTCTCGCGCAGGAATTCACGGGAATTGTCGCGGCCCTGTCCGATTTTTTCCCCGTTGTAGGCGTACCAGGCACCGGATTTTTCGATCACGCGGTTGGCCGCCCCGAGGTCCAGGATTTCGCCTTCGCGGCTGATGCCCTCACCAAACAGGATGTCGAATTCGGCCGTCTTGAAGGGCGGGCTCACCTTGTTCTTCACCACCTTGACCTTGGTCTCGTTGCCGATGGCTTCGTCGCCCTTCTTGATGGTGCCGGTGCGGCGGATGTCTAGGCGGACCGACGCGTAGAACTTCAGCGCGTTGCCGCCAGTGGTGGTCTCGGGCGAGCCGAACATCACACCGATCTTCATGCGGATCTGGTTGATGAAGATGACCATGCAGTTGGTCTTTTTGATGGTGGCGGTGAGCTTGCGCAGGGCCTGGCTCATCAGGCGGGCCTGCAGGCCTGGCAACGAGTCGCCCATTTCGCCTTCGAGTTCGGCCTTGGGGGTGAGCGCCGCCACGGAGTCGACCACGATCAGGTCCACCGCGCCGGAGCGCACCAGGCTGTCCACGATTTCCAGGGCCTGTTCACCGGTGTCGGGCTGGGAGATCAGCAGGTCTTGCAGCTTCACACCCAGCTTCTGGGCGTACTGGATGTCCAGCGCGTGCTCGGCATCGACAAAAGCGGCCTGGCCACCCAGCTTCTGCATCTCAGCGATGACCTGCAGGGTGAGCGTGGTCTTGCCCGACGATTCCGGGCCGTAGATTTCGACCACGCGGCCGCGTGGCAGGCCACCGACGCCGAGCGCAATGTCCAGCCCCAGGGAGCCGGTGGACACCACCTGGATGTCTTCAATCACCTCGCCTTCGCCCAGGCGCATGATGGTGCCCTTGCCGAACTGCTTCTCGATCTGGGCCAGGGCGGCCTGCAGGGCCTTGGCTTTTTCGCTGTTGAGGGGATTGGGCTTGACGGCTGCGTCCATGGTGAACTCCTTGATTGGCGGTGGTTATCCCGTGAGTGGGTAATCGCTTTCAGACTGTGTGATTACGTACAGACTGGATGCTTGAACAGGAGTTTATCGCCAGATACTCTCGTGACAAGCCATAATTTGGTCAGTTTGCATTACGATAAGACGCCCCCCCTGCGCCGCTTCGCGACTTCCCCCTCAGGGGGACCACGCCCTTGGACCGGCAAAGCCGGATCTTCGGCGTGCGCTGGGGCTTCGCCGCGCCGGCTTCTCCACGAAATGGGTCGAAGATGAGCGCACCGGCAACCCATTGACCTGATCCACATGGCCGACAACCCGCTTCCCATCTCCGACGACCGCTGGCGGCAGACGCATCTGGGGCGGCTCATGGGACTGGCATTGCGGCGGTTTGACGAGCGGGTGCTGCACTTGATGGCGCACGACGCCAACGTGCCGCTGGCCTTGTCCAACCTCGCTGCCCGCGACCAGATCGGGGCGGCTCATGTGCACATCACCCGTCATCTGGGCCTGCAGGGTTCCCGCCTGACCGAGTTGGCCCGGGCGGCGGGCATCACCAAACAGGCCATGGGGCATCTGGTGGATCAATGTGAAGCCTGGGATCTGGTGCGGCGTGAGCCCGATCCGCTGGATGCGCGCGCGCGCCGCATCGTCTTCACCACCACGGGCTTGCTGTGGCTGGATGCATTCCGGCAGGCGGTGGCTCAAGCCCAGACGGAGTTTCACGAGCTGGTGGGGCGCGAGGTGGCCACGGTGGTCACCCTGGGCCTGGAGGTCTACGGTCTGGAGGCTTCCGGCCCGCCGGTTCGCCGGGTTTCTGGGTAGAACTCCGGGGGTCCACAACGAAAAACAAGCAACTTCACGGCCTAGAATGGCTTGGAATGGTGTTCAAAACTCCCGCCATGCGCGGCGTGAGTTTTGAACACCATTCCTTGAGGTCAGCGTTTGCTGCGCCGCTCGGGCAGCGTCCTGGCGACGGGCGCTGTCTCGGGGTCCTGCAACGGGGCCTTCACAACAACGGGGCCGCCCTGAGCAGGCCCAAGAGGAGACTTGCATGCGCATCCTGATTGCAGAAGATGACCAGGTACTGGCCGACGGCCTGTTGAGAAGCTTGCGCACGGCGGGCGCCGCGGTCGATCACGTGGCCAGTGGCAACGAGGCCGATGCCGCCCTGATGACCAACAACGAGTTTGACCTGCTGATCCTGGACCTGGGCCTGCCCAAAATGCACGGCCTCGAAGTGCTCAAACGCCTGCGCTCGCGTGGCTCCACGCTGCCGGTGCTGATCCTGACCGCGGCGGACAGTGTGGAGGAACGTGTCAAGGGCCTCGACTATGGCGCCGACGACTACATGGCCAAGCCTTTTTCGCTGCAGGAGCTGGAAGCCCGGGTGCGCGCGCTCACCCGGCGCGGCATGGGCGGAGCAACGTCTTGCATCAAACACGGGCCGCTGGAATACGACCAGGCGGGCCGTGTCGCCACCATCGACGGCAAGATGATCGAGTTGTCCGCACGTGAGTTGGGCCTGCTGGAGGTATTGCTGCAGCGTTCGGGCCGGCTGGTGAGCAAGGATCAACTGGTCGAGCGCCTGTGCGAGTGGGGCGAAGAGGTGAGCAACAACGCCATCGAGGTCTACATCCACCGCCTGCGCAAGAAGATCGAAAAGGGGCCTATCCGCATCGCCACGGTGCGGGGCCTGGGCTACTGCCTTGAAAAAATCCCTGGCTGATCCCGGTGGCCCACGCACTTGCTGATCGCGCCTCGACAAGCCGTGGCCACACACCCTGACACCGCTGCATCGGGTGAGGCGCCCGTCCCGACCGACGAGCGTTTCGGGCCGATGTCCTTTGGCCTGTTTCAGCGTGAGCAACGCAGCCTGTTTGGCGAGATCCTCGACTGGATGCTCACGCCACTGCTCTTGCTCTGGCCGCTCTCGCTGGCCCTGACCTGGTTTGTGGCCCAGGGCATCGCGAGCAAACCCTTTGACCGTGCGCTGGAGTTCAACCTGCTGGCGCTGACCCAGTTTGTGGTGGCCAAGGACAACGTGGTCAACTTTCACCTCACCCCACAAGCACGGGACTTGCTGCGCGCCGATGACAGCGACCTCGTCTATTACCAGGTGCTGGACCCGCGCAGCAACCTGCTGATCAGCGGCGAGGGCGATTTCCCACTGCCCCAGGACAACGAAACCCCAGAACCGGGCCGGGTGATGCTGCGCGACGACACGGTACGGGGTGACGATGTGCGCGTGGCCTACGCCTGGCTGTCGCGCACCAGCGACCCCAGGCACCTGGTGCTGATGCAGGTGGCCGAGACCAAGGGCAAACGCTCTACTCTGGCCACCGAGATCATCAAGGGTGTGATGGTGCCGCAGTTTGTCATCTTGCCGCTGGCGGTGCTGCTGGTGTGGCTGGCGCTGGTGCGCGGCATACGGCCCCTCAACGAACTGGAGCAGCGCATCCGCGCCCGCAAGCCCGACGATCTGAGCCCCATCGAAGAGTCGTTCATCCCCCAGGAAGTGGCGCCACTGGTGTCGTCGATCAACGATCTGCTCACGCGCCTCAAAGCCTCGCTCACCACCCAGAAACGCTTTCTCGCCGATGCCGCACACCAACTCAAGACACCATTGGCCGGCTTGCGCATGCAGGCCGAGTTGGCCCAGCGGGAAAGCGACCCGAAAGAAATCCGGGGCTCGCTGCAGCAGATTGCCCGCTCCAGCACCCGCGCCACCCACACCGTCAACCAGTTGCTCGCTCTGGCCCGCGCCGAGACCACCGGGCGCACCTTGCCCACGGCACAGATCGATCTGGCACGCCTGGTGACCAGCGTGGTGCGCGACTCGGTTCCGCGCGCGCTGGAACACGGCGTGGACCTGGGCTACGACGGCCCTGACAACATGCCAGCCAACGGACTCATGGACGGCAACCCGATCCTACTGCAGGAAATGGTGCGCAACCTGGTGGACAACGCGGTGCACTATTCGGGCCGTGGTGGCGTGGTGACGGCCCACGTGTTGTTCGACCGCTTCAGTGGCGTGCAGGTCCTGCAGGTGGAGGACAACGGACCCGGCATCCCGGAAAATGAGCGCGAACTGGTGTTGCAGCCGTTTTACCGTGCCCTGGGCACCAACGTCGACGGCTCAGGCCTGGGTCTGGCCATCGTGCACGAAATCGCCCAGCAACACGGTGCGACCGTGCACATGGAAGACGCCCACAACGACCCGGCCCACCGGGGCCTGCGGGTCTCGGTGCGGTTTGCGCCCAAGGCCTCCCCCTCCGAGGGGTGAGACCGGGCCGCCACGCCACGACCCGGGCCCTCCGGTCAGGCCTGCTCTTGCAGTGTGTCGGCCAGGGCGCCGACCACGCGGTCGATCTCGGCGGGGGTGCTGATGAAGGGCGGCGCGAGCTGGATGGTGTCGCCACCGTTGCGAACGTAAAAACCCTTTTTGTACATGGCCATGGCAATCTCGAACGGCCGGCGCGCGGGCTCGCCAGGCATGGCGTCGATGGTGATGCCGGCAGCCAGGCCAAAGTTGCGCACGTCGGCCACGTGTTTGACCCCTTGGAGGCCGTGCACCGCCCGCTCCAGCACAGGCGCCAACTCGCGCACACGTTCCAGCGCGTTCTCCTTGTCGAGCAGGTCCAGCGAAGCGAGGCCCGCCGCACAGGCCACCGGGTGTGCCGAGTAGGTGTAGCCATGCGGAAACTCGATGGCGTAGTCGGGACCACCGGCGGCCATGAAGGTGTCACAGATGGCCTGCTTGACCACCACGCCACCCAGTGGCTGGGTGCCGTTGGTGACCTGTTTGGCGAACGTGATGATGTCGGGCGTGACGCCAAAGGCCTCGGCGCCGGTCCAGTGGCCGGTGCGACCAAAACCGGTGATCACCTCGTCAAAAATCAGCAGGATGTCGTGTGCCGTGCAGATCTCGCGCAAGCGTTGCAAATAACCCTCGGGCGGGATGATCACACCCGCTGAACCGGAAAAAGGCTCGACGATGACGGCCGCGATGTTGGAGGCGTCGTGCAGGCCAATCACGTTGAGCAACTCGTCGGCGAGCTCGGCACCGGTCTTGGGCATGCCCTTGGCAAACGTGCCGTTGGCAGGCTGGGTGTGGGGCAGGTGATCGGCCTCGACGCCCTGACCAAAGTGCTTGCGGTTGCCGAGGATGCCACCGACCGAAATGCCGCCAAAGTTCACGCCGTGGTAGCCCTTCTGGCGACCGATCAGGCGGGTCTTGCTCGCCTGGCCGCGCACGCGCCAGTAGGCGCGCGCCATCTTGAGAGCGGTGTCGGCCGACTCCGAACCGGAGCCGGTGAAGAACACACGGTTGAGCCCGGCGGGCATGCGCTCCACGATCTTGTTGGCCAGCTCGAAAGAGAGCGGATGAGCGAAGTTGAACGCAGGCGAATAGTCCAGCGTCGCGATCTGCTGGCTCACCGCCTGCACGATTTCCTTGCGCCCATGGCCCAGGCCGCAGCACCACAGACCGGACAGGCCGTCAAACAGCTGGCGGCCATCGGCCGTTGTGTAGTACGCGCCCTCACCACGCACGATGAGACGGGGGTCCTGCTGAAACTGGCGGTTGCCCGTGAACGGCATCCAGTGGGCGGCCAGCCAATCGGCGTCGGTGCGTGGAGTGGGTTGCTGCAGTTGCTGGTTAACGCTGAGATCCATGCGGCGCTTTCAAGAAAAAGGGGGTGATCAAGGCTGCCATTGTCAGAAGTGCATCACTCCGTGAAAATGACAACTCACGCCACTTTACTTGACGATCTATGCAACAAAAATCCACCCCGTTGATCGGCCAGATGGCCGACGTGGATTTGCGCCTCTTGCGCGTGTTCCGGGCGGTGGCCGACTGCGGCGGCATGGCCGCGGCCGAGTTGGAACTCAACCTGGCCATGTCGACCATCAGCCGCCATGTGAAAGACCTGGAAACACGGCTGGGCTTGGTCCTGTGCCGGCGCGGCCGCAGCGGCTTCGCGCTGACCCCCGAAGGCACCCAGGTGTATGCGGCGGCCCAGCACCTGCTCGCCGCGACCGACGCCTTCCGGGGCCAGCTGCACGACATCCACCGCCGCATGGGAGGTGACCTGCATGTGGCCCTTTTCGAAAAGACCGCGTCCAACCCTGCTTCGCACATCCCGCAGGCCATCCAGCGGTTCCGCGAGATGGCACCACAAGTGCACCTGCACCTCCATGTGGGGCCCATCGGCATGATCGAGCGGGGGGTGATCGACGGGCAGTACCACCTGGGCATCATCCCCGAACACCGGCGCTCGGAGAGCCTGGACTACCTTGACCTGTTTGGCGAAACCATGCAGCTGTACGCGGGGCGGGATCACCTGTGGTTCAATAGCGCCGAAGACGCCCGGCGCGACTGGGCCGCACTGAGCCAGCAGCAACTGGCCGCGCTGGGCTACCACTCGCCCAACATGGCCCTCACCCACGCCCGCCGGCTGGAACGCACCGCCACCGCCTCAGACCAGGAAGCCGTGGCCACCCTCATCCTCTCAGGGGCCTACGTGGGCTTTTTGCCAGACCACTACGCCCGGGTGTTTGTGGACACCGGCCAGATGCGGGCCGTGGCGCCCCAGGTGTTGCGCTACGACTGCCGCTTTGCCTGCATCTGCCGCCATGCGCCCGGACCCCTGCGCATGGCCCAGGCTTTTCTGCAGGCCCTGCAGACGGCTCACGCGGGCCGTGCTTGAAGCCCAGAGCCGTCGCTCCAACCTCGGTCAGGCCGCCGGTGCCTGGTACACGTTCAACTGCAGCCGCTCCCGCTCCACCGCTTGCGCCACGGCGGGCAATGCGGCAAAACGTTGCGCCAGTGCCCAGGTGGCGGGCATGGTGGTGGGATCGATGCCGGCGTAGCCGCCCCAGCGCAACAAGGTGAGGGCGTAGGCATCGACTGCGCCGGGGTGCTCACCGAACAACCAGGGCGAAGCCTTGGCTGCCAGGGCTTCTATTTCCTGCAGGCACTCGCGGTAACGCGCCACGGCGAAGGTTTGCATGGCCTTCTTTGCCGCTTCATCGTCGCTGAATTTCTGCGGCATGAAGAAGTGCGTGAACGTGGGGTGCACGGTGTTGTTCATCCAGGCCAGCAGCGAGAGCGCATGGGTACGCGCCGGGCCCGAGGCCGGGAAGATATGGGCCTGTGGCAGCTTGGCATCGAGGTGCAACAGGATGGCCACGATCTGGGTGATCACTTCCCCCTCGTCCACCAGCACCGGCACCTGGCCGCGCGGGTTGAGCGCGAGGTAGTCGGCCGTGCGCTGCTCGCCCTTGTGCAACTTGACCATGGCCGGTTCAAAGTTGATGCCTGCGATTTCCAGCATGGCGTGGGGCACAAAAGAGCACGCCCCAGGGGCGAAAAAGAGTTTCAGGCTCATGGGGAGTCTCCTCGATTGGGGTTGTTCAGGAAAAACACGGGGTCATCGCTACAGCCCCCTTGGGGGCAGCGACCCGCAAAGCGGCGGAGCGTGGGGGCCAACGTTTCGCCGCCGGGCCGCCCCAAGGCGAAACAGCCCCCTTGGGGGGCAGCGACCCGCGAAGCGGCGGAGCGTGGGGGCCACATACCTTTAGCTGAGATGGGGCCCGATCAACTTGGCGATCTCGAACATCGTCACCTGAGGCTTGCCGAACACGGCCTCCAGCTTGGCGTCGGCATTGATCTTGCGCTTGTCGGTCGCGTCCTGCAATCCTTGTGCCTTGATGTAGTCCCAGAGCTTTTTCGTCACCTCGGGCCGCGACACCAGGCCTTCGCCGATCACCGCGATCAAGGCCGCGCTGGGCTGTTTGCCGCTCGCGGCCGTGGTCTTGCGCGGCGCCTTGGGCGTCTTGGCCGCCGCCGTCTTTTTGGCCGCCGCTTTCTTGGCCGGGGCGGCTTTTTTGGCCGCCGGCGCGCCCGCGGCGATCTTGCGCGGCGGGAACTTGGAGGTGCGTGGCTCGAAGGCGAAGTTCACTTTGCCCGCCTCGGCATCCCAGGCCAGGAAAGCCTTGAACGCACGACGGGTGCGCATGGACACAAACTTCTCCAGCAGATCGGTCTTGCCGTTGGCCAGCAGCTTTTGCATCTGCTCGCGTTCAATGGGTTGCTGCAGGATGATCTTGCCGCTCTTGAAGGTGCAACTGGGTGTGGGCTGGGCTTCCGTGGGCACGGTCTTGGCGCACACATAGTTGCTGCCGTGCTCGTACACCGGGCTGCCGCAAATGGGACAGGCCCCCAGGCTTTCGCTGCCAGTGAAATCGACGATCTCACCCGACTCTTCGTTT
>JBFHEQ010000061.1:0-10758 GCA_041584075.1 Hydrogenophaga sp. | reverse complement strand
TGAAGATCGTTTTCGCTGGCGGTGTTGATGTCAACGGCAGCGATCGCGGCGCTGGCCAGCAGTGCTGCGATCGACATGACGGCGTGTTTGATGTTGAACATCTTGGACTGTCTCCCTCTTGAACCCAGTACCGACCGTGCTCGGGAACAGCCCGCTTGCCACGCTGCGGCAGCCAGATGGCAAGTCCATATGGATAGAGCACTTTAGATATACTTTATCGGAACTCGACACGTGGTGCATACCTCCAAAGAATGAAATTTTTAACATGGGAGGCTTGGATGGTTGTGGGTGTTGTGCTGCCAGGGATCGGGTGCCGCACAAAACCCCGCGCCAGCGCATGAAACCGTGAACGCACGGATCAGGCTTGTGTGCACTCGCAAACCCTGCCTGTTCTTCGGCTACCTCGCAGGTACACTGAGGCCGTGATTGCTGCAGTCATTTTTCTTGTTTCTGGCCATGGCTTCCTGTCGTCTGGTCACCATTCATTCCCCCGCCGATGATTGCCTTCGTCTTTCAGCGACTGGTTCAGGCTGCCGTTGTCATGATCAGCGTGGCCTTGATCGCTTTTGTGCTGTTTCAGTACGTTGGCGATCCCGTGGTTTTCCTGTTGGGGCAGGATGCCACACCCGACCAGATTCGGCAGCTTCGATCGGATCTGGGGCTGGATCAGCCTGTATTTGTGCAGTTTTGGCATTTTCTGATCAACGCGGTCCAAGGGGAGTTTGGGCTGAGTCTTCGTCAGGGCGCCAAGGTGTCGCGCCTGATCGCGGAACGGTTCCCGGCCACGGTGGAACTGGCCCTTGTGGCGGGCGTCCTGTCATTGGTCGTGGGCATTCCCATGGGGGTGTACGCGGCATTGAAAAGAGGTCAATGGCTCAGCCAGGTGTTCATGACTGTTTCATTGCTGGGGGTGTCATTGCCAACGTTCCTCATCGGCATTTTGCTGATCCTGGTCTTCTCGGTGAATCTCGGCTGGTTCCCGAGCTTTGGGCGGGGTGATGTGGTCGAACTGGGGGGGTGGACCACCGGTCTGTTGACCCCCAATGGCTGGTTGCACATCGCTTTACCGGCGGTCACGCTGGCGATCTTTCAGCTCACCCTCATCATGCGGCTGGTGCGGGCCGAAATGCTGGAGGTCTTGCGCACCGACTACATCAAATTTGCCCGGGCTCGCGGTCTCAGCGACCGGACCATCCATTTTGGACATGCCTTGAAAAACACCCTGGTCCCGGTCATGACGATCACGGGCCTGCAGCTGGGTGGGCTGATCGCGTTTGCCATCATCACCGAAACGGTGTTTCAGTGGCCGGGCATGGGACTGCTTTTCTTGCAGGCCGTGACCTTCGCCGACATCCCGATCATGGCTGCTTACCTGTGCCTGATCGCCCTGATATTCGTGGTGATCAATTTGATTGTGGACCTGTTGTACTTTGTCGTGGACCCACGCCTGCGCATCGAACGCGCGGCGGGACACTGAAGGCGTTTGTGCCGATGTTGTTGCCAGCCCGCATCAAGGCCCATGGACGTGCGTTTGCACA
This sequence comes from Hydrogenophaga sp., assembly GCA_041584075.1. Lineage (GTDB taxonomy): Bacteria > Pseudomonadota > Gammaproteobacteria > Burkholderiales > Burkholderiaceae_C > Hydrogenophaga. The sequence goes on along the minus strand of JBFHEQ010000061.1, from coordinate 9,220 downwards.
CATCGCGGCCTACCACCCAGAGTTGACGGCTCTTCGCCGGGACCTGCACGCCCATCCTGAAATCGGTTTTGAGGAGCACTACACCTCGGCACGCGTGGTGGAGACGCTGAAGGTGTGTGGGGTGGACGAAATCCACACGGGTATCGGGCAAACGGGTGTTGTGGCGGTGATCCATGGGCAGCAAAGGCAGAGTGGGCGAATGCTGGGTTTGCGCGCCGACATGGATGCCCTGCCCATCACCGAACACAACGAGGTGACCTGGAAGTCCGCCAAGCCAGGGATGATGCACGCTTGTGGCCATGACGGTCACACGACCATGCTGGTGGGGGCAGCCCGATACCTGGCCGAAACCCGGCGATTCAACGGGTCCGCTGTGTTGATTTTTCAACCGGGAGAGGAGGGCTTTGCCGGCGCCAAGGCCATGATCGAAGACGGCTTGTTTGAACGCTTTCCGGTGCAGTCGGTTTTTGCCATGCACAACTGGCCGTCCATGCGGTCGGGCAGCGTGGGTGTGAATCCGGGGCCCATGATGGCGGCCGCCGACCGCATCACCATCGAGATCACGGGCCGCGGAGGGCACGGAGCCCATCCCTACAACACGGTGGATCCCGTGCTGGTCGCCGCCCATATCATCACGGCCGTGCAGAGCATCGTTTCCCGCAATGTCAGGGCGGTTGACAGCGCGGTCATCAGCCTTTGCGCCATGCGCGCGGGGGATCTTGGCGCGTTCAGCGTCGTTCCCGGTACCGCCACGCTGGTGGGCACCGTGCGAACCTTCAACCCCGAAGTGCAGGCCATGGTGGAGCAGCGGTTGAACGAAGTCTGTTCGGGCGTGGCCCTGGGCATGGGAGCCTCGGCCCATTTGACCTACGAGCGCATATACCCAGCCACATTGAACAATCCGGCCGAAGCCGGATTTGCGGCCGATGTGGCCGAGCAACTGGTCGGCGCCGAACACGTGGATCGGGCCATGGATCCCAGCATGGGTGCCGAAGATTTTTCGTTCATGTTGCAGACCAAGCCCGGTGCATACCTGCGCCTGGGTCAAAGCACCGAGAACGGCGTCGGCAGTTGTGCCTTGCACAACAGCCGGTACGACTTCAATGACGATGTCTTGCCCCTGGGCTCGGCCTTGTACGCCAGCCTTGTGGAGCAAGGCTTGCCCCTCATGGACACTGTTTGAGTTTCTCTCTGCATTTTTTCCCCGTTTGTGCAACCCTTTCTTTGAAGGAGCTATTCATGAAGTTCAAGCCCACGATGGGTGCCGCGCTGGTTTTGGCGGCCTTGTTGTCCACCGGCCTGGTGCAGGCCCAGACTGTTCGCATTGGCAACCAGGGTGATGCGTTGTCCATGGACCCGCACTCGCTGAACGAAACCACGCAGCTGAGCGTGACGGGCAACGTCTATGAGCCCCTCGTGGCACGGGACAAAAATCTGGCCCTCACACCTGGCCTGGCGACGAGCTGGAAACAGGCATCGCCGACGGTGTGGCGGTTCGAGCTGCGCAAAGGCGTCGTGTTTCATGACGGCACCCCCTTCACGGCGGATGACGTGGTGTTCAGCTTTGCCCGGGGTTCGGGCGAGGGTTCGGACATGAAGTCTTACACCAACGACATCAAGGAAGTGCGCAAGGTTGGTGACCACACGGTCGAGTTTGAAACCAAGGCACCCTTCCCGATCTTGCCCGAGGTGTTCACGCTGTTCTACATCATGAGCAAGGACTGGTCAGAGAAGAACCAGGCCACCCGCCCGGTGGACCGTCGCAAAGGCATTGAAAATGCAGCCTCGTTCAAAGCCAATGGCACAGGCCCTTACCGCCTGCGCGAGCGCCAGCCCAACGTCAAGACCTCGTTTGTTCGCAACGGCAACTACTGGGGCAAGATCGAAGGCAACGTCACCAACGTGGAGTACACGCCGATCGGCAACGACGCCACCCGCGTGGCAGCACTGCTGTCGGGCCAGGTGGATGTGATCGAGCCGGTGCCATTGCAGGACGTGGCGCGCATCACCTCGGGTGGCAAGGCGCGTGTGTTGCAAGGCCCCGAATTGCGCACCATTTTCCTGGGCATGGACCAGAAGCGCGACGAATTGTTGTACTCCAATGTCAAAGGAAAAAACCCCTTCAAGGACAAGCGGGTGCGCCAGGCGTTTTACCAGGCCATCGACATCAACGGCATCCAGAAAACGGTGATGCGTGGCGCTTCGCGTCCGACCGCCTTGATGGTGGGCCCAGGCATCAACGGGTTCGATGAAAGCATGGACAAACGCCTGCCCTATGACAGCGAAGCGGCCAAAAAACTCCTGGCCGACGCAGGCTATCCGAACGGTTTCGAGGTGGGCATGAACTGTCCCAACGACCGGTATGTGAACGACAGCAACATCTGCCAGGCGGTTGCGGCCAATCTGGCGCGTATCGGTGTCAAAGTCAATTTGCAGGCCGAGACCAAGGGCACCTATTTCCCCAAGATTCTGAAGCGCGATACCAGCTTCTATCTGCTGGGCTGGACGCCAAGCACCTACGACGCTCACAACGTGCTCAATGCCTTGATGCGCTGTGTGGATGACAAGGGGGCGGGCCAGTTCAATCTGGGCGCCTATTGCAACCCCAAGCTGGATGAGCTGACGGCGAAAATCCAGTCAGAAACAGACAAGGTGAAGCGCAATGCCCTGATCAAGGAAGCTTTCGCCATGCACAGTGACGACATTGGCCACCTGCCGCTCCACCAGCAGGCGTTGGCCTGGGGTGTGGCCAACAACGTGGAGCTGGTGCAACTGGCCGACAACATCATGCCGTTCCGCTACATGCGGGTGAAGTGATACTGCAAGGGGTTGCTGGGCTGCCGGCGATGGGCTTAGCCCCATCACCGGCAGCACTTGTTGAGGGCCTGTTCACACCATTCTTCCATGATGCGTTGCGGATCAAAAATGCCATGCGCAAGGCGCGAAACGCAGCCGGGGTGCTCCCCCCGGCAAGGCTTGGCAACGCTGCGCATGGCATCTTTGGCCACAAGCCTAGGGGAAGGGGGTGGAGACAGTGCCACTCGTCGTTGCACTTCTAGGCCAGACACCCAGTCTGACCGTCGTTGCGCGCCTGGATTGGCGCTGTTTCCACTCCTTTCGCACTTGGAAAAATGGTGTGAACAGGCCCTAGCCCATAGTCGAGCTTTCACTTGATCTCCACTTTCAAACGTTGGGCCGACAGCGATGTAGGCCACAGTTTTTTGTCATCCCCATCGGCTGTCGTGGCCGCGCTGATTGCGCTGGTGTGCCTGGCCGGTGCGGTGCTGGCTCCCTGGATTGCGCCGCACAACCCGTTTGACCTTGCGACGCTGGAATTGTCGAATGCGCGGTTGCCGCCGGCCTGGAGTGAGGGTGGGCTGCGTGCCTTCCTCTTGGGCACCGATGACCAAGGGCGCGACATTCTTTCTGCGGTGATGTACGGTGCCCGGATTTCATTGGCGGTGGGCCTCGCGTCGGTGTTTTTGTCGGTGGTTGTGGGAGTGGCTCTGGGGCTGCTGTCAGGATTCCTGGGCGGGTGGGTCGACGCCTTTCTGATGCGGCTGTGTGATGTGATGCTTTCGTTTCCGGCGATCCTGGTCGCATTGCTGATTGCGGGTGTGGGTCGCGCCATGTTTCCGGGTGCACAGGATTCGGTGGCCTTTGGCGTGCTCATCCTGTCGATCTCGCTCACGGGCTGGGTGCAGTACGCCCGCACGGTTCGGGGATCGACGCTGGTGGAACGCAACAAGGAGTATGTGCAGGCGGCGCGTGTGACGGGTGTGGCGCCGTTGCGCATCATGCGCAAACACGTGTTGCCCAATGTGTTGGGCCCTGTCATGGTCTTGGCCACGATCCAGGTCGCCACGGCCATCATCACCGAGGCGACCTTGTCATTCCTGGGCGTTGGTGCGCCGCCAACAGCGCCTTCGCTGGGCACCCTGATTCGTGTGGGCAATGACTACCTTTTTTCGGGGGAGTGGTGGATCACGGTGTTTCCAGGGTTGATGCTGGTGTTGATCGCCTTGAGTGTGAATTTGCTGGGCGACTGGTTGCGAGATGCGCTGAATCCAAGGTTGAGGTCGTGATGACGGTCATTGAGCACAAGTCTTGCCGTGTGATACCAATGGCCGAGCGGCTCAGGGCGCGCGACATTGTTCGGGGCGATTGGAAGGACTGCCACCCATGAGTTTGCTGGAAGTGAAGGACCTGGTGGTGGAATTCCCCCACCGACGTGGTCATCTGCGTGCCTTGGATGGCTTGTCATTTGCGATTGCGCCAGGCGAGATCCTGGGCGTGGTGGGCGAGTCGGGTGCCGGCAAGTCGCTGACGGGGGCGTCGATTGTCGGTTTGCTGGAGCCGCCGGGCCGGATTGCTTCAGGTGAAATCCTGTTGCAGGGCGAGCGCATAGACAACCTGCCGCCTTCAGCGATGCGGGCCATCCGGGGGCGCAGAATCGGTGCGATTTTTCAGGACCCGCTGACCTCGCTCAACCCCCTCTATTCCATCGGACGCCAACTGGTGGAGACCATCACCACCCACTTGGCATTGACCCGAAATGAAGCGCACAAGCGGGCCATCCAGTTGCTGGGAGACACCGGTATCCCTGCGCCGGAGCAGCGCATGGCGCACTATCCGCACCAGTTTTCCGGGGGCATGCGCCAGAGGGTCGTGATTGCGCTGGCGCTGGCTGCCGAGCCTCAGCTCATCGTGGCCGATGAGCCCACGACCGCTCTCGATGTGTCCGTGCAGGCGCAGATCATCGATTTGCTCAAGAGCGTTTGCCGCGACAATGGCGCGGCGGTGATGCTGATCACCCACGACATGGGCGTCATCGCAGAGACCTGCGACCGCGTCGCTGTGATGTACGCAGGGCGCATCGCCGAGATTGGACCGGTCCACGAGGTGATCAATCACCCGGCTCACCCCTACACCGCTGGCCTGATGGCTTGTATTCCCGACATGAGCGAAGACCGCGAGCACCTGCACCAGATCGACGGCGCGATGCCGCGGCTCAATGCCATTCCTGCCGGCTGCGCCTACAACCCGCGCTGTGACCGGGTGTTTGAGCGGTGCCACAGTGAACGGCCGGACCTGCTCAATGCCGGTGCCACGCGTGCCGCATGCTGGCTGCATGCCAAGCAATCGGTGGCCAAACGAGGTGTTGCACCATGAGGTCGATCGAAAAGGCCATGCAGAAGCACGCCGAGAACGTTCGTCTGGCCAAGGCCAATGCTGCCGACCCGACGGCAGCGGGGTCGCCGTCCACAGATCGGCCGCTGGGTGATCAGGCTGGCGAAGTCCACGCGCCCACACCGTCGGCGGAATCCGATCGCGCGCCGATGCCAGAGCCGACACCAGTGCCGGCGCTTGACCCTGAGCCAGCACCGGTGCCAGTGCCAGTGCCGGTCTCAGTGATGGTGTCTGAGCGAAAGCCAAAGGCGAAGCCGAAGCCAAAACCCAAGCCAAAGCCCAAGGCGAAGCCGGCGTCGAAACCTGAACCTGAACCAGAGCAAGAACTGGAGGCAGAGCAAGAGCAAGATGCCGCCCCTCTGGTGCGCGCCACGGACCTCGCCAAATCGTTTGACGTCTCTGCGCCTTGGTTGAATCGGGTGCTTGAGCGGCAGCCGCGCCAGTGGCTGCATGCGGTGGACGGGGTGTCTTTCGACATACAGCGCGGGCAGACACTGGCGCTGGTCGGTGAGTCGGGCTGCGGGAAAAGCACGGTGGCCCGTTTGCTGGTAGGGCTCTACAACCCGACACGCGGGGGCTTGACGTTTGATGGGGTGGATGCGCACGCGGCGTTCAGAACGGCGGCAGGGCGCCAGTTGCGTCGCCGTATCCAGATGATTTTCCAGGATCCTTTTGCGAGCCTGAACCCTCGCTGGACGGTTGAAGACATCATCGCCGAACCCCTGCGGGAACACGGCATGGAAACCGAGCCGCAGGCCATCCATCAGCACGTGGAAGATTTGTTGACGTCGGTGGGCTTGTCCCCGCAGGATCGCAAGAAGTTTCCCCACCAGTTCTCAGGTGGCCAGCGTCAGCGCATTTCCATCGCGCGCGCATTGGCGACCCGGCCGGAGTTTTTGGTGTGTGACGAGCCGACGTCGGCGCTGGACGTGAGTGTGCAGGCCCAGGTCTTGAACCTCATGAAGGACTTGCAGCGCCAGCGGGGGCTCACTTACCTGTTCATCAGCCACAACCTGGCCGTGGTGCGGCATGTGAGTGACCACGTGGGCGTGATGTACCTTGGGCGGCTGGTGGAGGTGGCGCCCAAACACAGCTTGTTCGACAGCCCGCGCCACCCCTATACGCGCATGTTGCTGGATGCGATCCCAAAGCTGCACGACACGGGCAAAGCCCGCACGCCCGTTTCAGGCGAAGTGCCCAACCCGCTCAGCCCGCCGCAGGGTTGTGCTTTCCATCCGCGCTGCTTGCACGCCAACGAGCGCTGCCGCGAGGAGCGTCCGGTCTTGCAGGTGTTTGGGGATGCCAAGGTGGCCTGCCACGCCGTGGAAGAAGATCGCATCTGACCACAAGGTCGAGGGCGTTGGCGCGGACACTGGGCGCGTCACTCCGCGAATGTCCTCCGGCTCGCGTGGCGAGCGTTCTCCTTGACTTCGCTGCGGGGAGAGCCCAATGTCCTGAGGGGCGGGTAGTTCGGGAGTCTCTAACCCAGGGCACCGCGGAACCGGCTTTGCCGGGCCGCCAGTGCCGTCCCCTGGAGGGGGTGACGCCGCGGCGGCGCGGGGGTGTTTCGGAATACTCGGCGCAGGGGGACGCTTGTCAGTGCGCAGCGCGCACAGTCAAGCGTATCGCTTGCTCCTGAGATTGTTTTTCATCTCCTTCAGCAGGGGCTGCAGTTTGCCCCCGCCAATGCGCAAGGCCAGGCAGGTGGCCAACACATCGATCACCATCAAGTGCATGAGCCGGGAGGTCATCGGGCTGTAGCGGTCGTAGCCTTCAGGGTGGTCTGCTGAGAGGTGGATGTGGCCCGCTGTGGCCAGCGGCGATCCGCTGGCGGTGATGACGATGACGGTGGCGCCGTGTTTGCGCGCGATGTCCGCGGCATCCATCAGGTCGCGTGTGCGTCCGGAGTTCGACACAATGACCAGGCAATCGCCAGGGCCCAGCAGGGACGCGCTCATCACCTGCATATGGCCGTCGCTGTAAGCAATGGCGTGAATGCCCAGTCGGAAGAATTTGTGTTGGGCGTCCTGGGCGACGATGCCCGAATTGCCCGCCCCGTAAAACTCGATACGGCCCTTGTTCTGGTAGGTGGTCACCAGCGCGTCGACGGCCTTTTCGATGGCATGTGTTGAAGCGTCGTTGCGGTACTTGAGGAAAGCGGCCACCGTGTTGTCGATGACTTTGACCAGTACGTCGCTCACTTTGTCGTCAACGTCCACGCTGCGGTGGATGAAAGGCACACCTTCGCTCACCGTGCCGGCCAGCTTGAGCTTGAAGTCGGACAGGCCATCGTAGCCCATGCTGCGACAAAAGCGCACCACGGTGGGCTTGCTGACATGAGAGCGTTCGGCCAGTTCCGATACAGGCAAATTGGCGAAGCTGCGTGGGTCGAGCAGCACCAGTTTGCCTACACGTTGTTCGGCGGGCGCCAGCGAAGGCAAAGAAGCTTTGATGCGGTCTAGCATCGAATCATGGTAACTCAGTTACAGTCCCTGGTGTAGGCGAGGTAACCCTGAAACTGTACGATAGCGAACCATGAACCAGTTAGACGCACTCAAACAACTCACCACCGTGGTGGCCGATACCGGCGACTTCCACCAAATGGCGGCATACGCGCCACAGGATGCGACGACCAACCCGTCGTTGATCCTGAAGGCGGTTCAAAAGCCGGAATATGCGCCTTTGCTGGCGGATGCGCTGACGAAATATGGCGCCCAGGGCAAGGACGAAATCATGAACCGTTTGCTCGTGGCGTTTGGCTGCGAGATCCTGAAACACATCCCCGGCCGTGTTTCCACCGAGGTGGACGCCCGCCTGAGCTTTGACACCGAAGCCACCGTGGCCCGTGCCCGCCGCATCATCGAGCTGTTTGCCACTGAAGGCGTGGGCAAAGAACGCGTGCTGATCAAGATGGCCTCCACCTGGGAGGGCATCCAGGCCGCGGCCCAGCTGGAGCGCGAAGGCATTCATTGCAACCTCACTCTGTTGTTCTCCTTTGCCCAGGCCGTGGCATGCGGTCAGGCCAAGGTGCAGCTGATTTCACCCTTTGTGGGCCGCATCTACGACTGGTACAAAAAGAACGCTGGCGCAGCCTGGGACGAAGCTGCGATGGCCGGTGCCAACGACCCGGGTGTGCAGTCGGTGCGCACCATCTACAACTTCTACAAGAAGCACGGCATCGCCACCGAAGTGATGGGCGCGAGCTTTCGCAACGTGGGCCAGATCACCGCGCTGGCTGGTTGCGACCTGCTGACCATCAGTCCCGATCTCCTGTCCAAGCTGGCCGCCGATGAAGCACCGCTGCCCCAGGCGCTGGACGCGGCTGCGGCCAAAGCGATGGACATCCCCTTGGTGACCCACGATGAAGCCAGTTTCCGCTTCGCCCTGAACGAAGACGCCATGGCCACCGAGAAACTCGCCGAAGGCATTCGCGCCTTTGTGGTTGACACCCACAAGCTCGAAGCGATGATGGGCTGAGGCGCCCGCTGACCCGTCCGGACGCCCCCGTTCAGAACGAAGGGTCTGGAAAACAAAAAACCCCGCGAATCGCTTCGCGGGGTTTTTTTGTTTTCCTGACCCTTCTCTCTGAACAGGGGCGTGTGGACAGGTCCAGCGGGAGTTTCAGCCCATCATGGCTTCGAGCTTGTGGGTATCCACCACAAAGGCGCGGATGCCTTCGGCCAGCTTTTCGGTGGCCATGGCGTCTTCGTTCAGGGCGAAGCGGAAGCTGGCTTCGTCGTGGGTCACCAAGGGAATGTCCATGGTCCGGGCGACTTGGGCGTCCAGCGCCTGGGGCAGCGGCGTCTCATCGGCGGCCAGCTTGGACAGCAGGTCGGGGCTGATGGTCAGCAGGTCGCAACCGGCCAGCGCGGTGATCTGGCCCACATTGCGGAAGCTCGCGCCCATCACCTCGGTGGCGATGCCGTGCTTCTTGTAGAAGTTGTAGATGGTGCGCACCGATCGCACACCCGGATCGTTGGCGCCGGCCATGGCGGCCTCATCCCAAGCGGCGCCAGCGTTCTTCTTGTAC
>JBFHEQ010000060.1:0-10797 GCA_041584075.1 Hydrogenophaga sp. | reverse complement strand
GCCCAGTTGCTGGGGTCGGACCCGGTGTGCCTGGCGGAAAACGCGCAGCGTCTGGCGGGTATCAGTCCGCACGGCGTCGACCTCAATTTCGGATGTCCGGCCAAGACGGTGAATCAGAGTCGCGGCGGCGCGGTGCTGCTCGATGAGCCGGAGCTGGTGGGCGCGATCGTGCGGGCGGTGCGCCGCGCCGTGCCCGCGCACGTCGTGGTGTCCGCCAAGATGCGGCTGGGTTTTGCGGACGACCGGGTCGCCGAGGCCTGTGCCCAGGCCATCACGGAGGCGGGTGCCGATGAGCTGGTCATCCACGCGCGGACCAAGGCCCACGGCTACCGGCCACCGGCCTATTGGGATCGCATCGCCGAAGTGAAGGCCGCGTTGCCGTCATCGGTGGCCGCCAAGGTCATCGCGAATGGTGAAATCTGGAGCGTCTCGGATGCCCGGCGTTGCCGCGAGGTGACCGGCTGTGACACGCTGATGGTGGGGCGCGGCATGGTCACCGATCCCGGACTGGCCCTGGCCATCAAGGCCCAGGGTGGCGTGAGCTGGGATCAGATCGTGCCCTTGCTGGGGGCGTTCTGGGACCATGTGGTGGTGCGGGTGGAGCGCCGCCACCGGGCCGGGCGCCTGAAGCAGTGGCTGAACTACCTGCGCCAGCGCTATCCCGAAGGGCAGGCCGCTTTCGACGATGTGCGGGTCTCCAACGACCCGGACCACATGGCCGCCTGGTTGAGCTCACAGGGCGCCTGGCCGGGGGGTGGGGTCGAAGATCCCTCCTGTCACGAGGCATCGGGCGCCCCGGCGCCAGCAGAGTTTGCCCTGCCGTGTTAACTTCCGGCCCCGGACCTGAAAACCCTTTTCTCCCAGTGTATGACCTCATTGCAACAACGGCTGGATGCCATTTCGGGTGATCGCCTGCGTGGCCAGAAGCGCGGCCTCGAAAAAGAGAGCTTGCGCGCCCAGCCCGATGGCAAGCTCGCCCTGACGCCGCACCCCGCCGCCTTGGGCAGTGCGCTCACCCATCCCCACATCACCACAGACTACAGCGAGTCTCAGCTGGAACTGATCACAGGGGTGCACGGCAGTGTGGATGCCTGCCTGGCCGAATTGACTGAGGTGCACCAGTACACGGCCCGGGTGTTGAACAAGCCGGGCCAGAGCAGCGGCGACGAAATGATGTGGGCCTCCAGCATGCCCTGCGGCCTGCCCACGGATGAAACCATCCCGATCGGTCGTTATGGGTCGTCCAATGTGGGGCGGGCCAAGAGCGTTTACCGCATGGGCCTGGGGCACCGCTACGGTCGGCGCATGCAAACCATTTCGGGCATTCACTACAACTGGTCCATGCCAGGCCTGGACAACGACAGCTATTTCGCCCTGATCCGCAATTTCCGGCGGCACGCGTTCTTGCTGCTGACCCTTTTTGGTGCATCACCCGCTGTTTGCTCCACCTTTGTGGCCGGCCGGCCGCACGAGTTGCAGGCGCTGGCCAGCGGCACACTGTACATGCCCTATGGCACATCGCTGCGCATGGGGCGCCTGGGTTACCAGAGCGATGCCCAGTCCACGCTGGACGTGAGCTACAACGGCCTCGAAGGTTATGCTGCATCCTTGCACGACGCCCTGACCAGGCCCTGGCCCGCCTACGAAGCGCTGGGTATCCGCAATCCGGGCGGCGACTACAACCAGCTGGCCACCACGCTGCTGCAGATCGAGAACGAGTTTTACGGCACGATCCGGCCGAAACGGGTGATTTTCCCGGGCGAGCGCCCACTGCATGCGCTGCGGGAGCGGGGCGTTGAGTACGTGGAGGTCAGGTTGATGGACCTCAACCCGTTTGAGCCCATTGGCATTTCAGCCACGACCCTGCGGTTTCTCGACGTGTTTCTCATGCACTGCCTGCTGAGCGACAGCCCGCCCGATACGCCGGACGAAATCCACGAACTGGCCCACAACCAGCACCTCACCGCTGCGCGGGGGCGTGAGCCCGGTTTGCGACTGCAGCGCCAGGGGGAGAGCGTTTCATTGATGCAGTGGGGCAGCGAGATTGTTGAGCGCCTGGTGCCCATTGCACTGGCCCTCGACGCGGCTCAGGGCGGCCATGCCCATGCCGAAGCCGTGGCCCATGCGCGTGCTTCCCTGATGGCGCCCGACGCCTTGCCGTCGGCCCGGGTGCTTTCGTCCATGCACGCCGCCCACGGTGATTCGTTTGTCTCGTTTGCTCGGGGGCAGTCACAACACGTTCATCAGCACCTTTTGTCGCTGCCGTGGAGCGCCAAACAGCAGGCGCGCTTTGAAGCGATGGCGGTGCAGTCGCTGGAAGACCAGCGGACCATTGAGGCGTCCGACAGCATGCCATTTGATGTTTACCGTCAGGAGTACACATCGCCCGCTCGGCTGGGTCGTGCGGCGTACGAACCCGTGCCGTTGGAGGTCTGACCAGCCGGGTAGCCGAAGCTGCCTTCTTTTTCAGCAGGTTGAGGAAGGTCTTTATGAATCAACGGCTTGCGTGGGCCGTACAGGACTTCTCCCGGGTTATTCACAAGCTTGTCCAGTGAATCCCGGGACAACTTCTGGACCTGGCGTCAAACTTCGCCGCCGAACCGCTTGATCAGGTTGGCGATGTATTTGTCCACCAGTTTTTCGAACTCACCCTCCACCACAGGCCCCACCACCATTTTCATCAGTCCCGGCAGCGGGACTTCAATCTCACCCTGAATCGCCAGCTCGATGGCCGTGGACTTTGCCTTGCCGGCGATGCTCCAGTGGCCGCCGACCAGGGCGTTGCCCACCCCTTTGACGGGCGTCCACTTCACCGATCCTTTGTTTTTGGCCGCGTCGAATTTGCTGGTGTATTTGCTGGCGTAAACGGTCTGGATGTTGACCTGGGCCGTGCCGACTTTTTCCATTTCCCACCGGTACACACCATCGCCCATGTCGGTGAGCTGGTCGACTTTGGGAAAATGGCTGACCGAGGTGGGCACATCCGACAACACTTCGAACACTTCGGTGGCCGGGGCCTTGACTTCAAATTCGTAGCCGAGATCGATCTTGACGGTGATGGCCATGGTGCTCCTGGGTATTTTTTGCAATTCAGAAAAATCATTGTGGCACGCAGCGTCGGCAAGCCGATAGGGACTTGCCCCAGCGCACAATCCAGCCATGAGAGAAAGAACAGCGTTATGAGCATCCAGTGGTTTCCGGGGCACATGCACCTCACGCGCAAGGCCATCACCGAGCGGGTGAAAGAGATCGATGTGGTGATCGAGATGCTGGACGCCCGCCTGCCGGGGTCCAGCGCCAACCCCTTGCTGGCCGAGCTCACAGCCGGGCGGCCCACGCTCAAAGTGGTCAACAAGCAGGACATGGCCGATCCGGCGCGCACCGCGCTGTGGCTCGCCCATTACAACGCCCAGCCCTTGACGCGCGCTATCCCGCTGGATGCCAGCGACACGGCGCCGGCGCGGGCCATCATCGCGGCTTGCCACGAGCTGGCGCCTTTGCGGGGCGGCATGGTCAAACCCATGCGGGTGCTGATCTGTGGCATCCCCAACGTGGGCAAGTCCACCCTGATCAACACGCTCAAAGGGCGCCGCGCGGCCAAGACCGGCGATGAGGCCGGTGTCACACGCACCGAAGCCCGCATCGCGCTGGCGGACGACTTTTACCTGTACGACACGCCCGGCATGCTGTGGCCCCGCATCGTCGTGCCCGAGAGCGGCTTCAACCTCGCGGCCAGTGGCGCAGTGGGGCGCAACGCCTACGACGATCAGGAAGTGGCGCTGGAGTTGCTGGACAAACTCAAGCAGGCTTATGCCCCCGAGCTTGAAGCGCGGTACAAGCTGGGGCTGACCGTGAGCGAGATCGCCGAAGCCAAGGACGAGGATGTGCTCGAAGCCATCGGGCGCAAACGTGGCGCCCTGGCGGCCGGTGGACGTGTGGACTGGCAAAAGGCCGCGGAGCTGGTGATCGCCGACTTCCGCAGCAACGCGATTGGCCGCGTGACCCTGGAGACGCCTGACGTCTTTCTGGGCTGGTTGAAGGCCGGGCTGAGTGCCGACGCCGAGCGCCAGTCGCGAAAAAAGACCCGCAAACCCGCCAAGTCGCGCAAGCGCTGATCCCCGTCAACACCCACTGGAGCCTGTCATGTCAACCGTCTCACTTCCCAGCAACCCCGAGCAGGACCCTCGCGTCAAAGCGGTGTTTGATGACATCCGGGCCACACGCCAGACCGATTTCATCAACAACATGTGGCGCTACCTGGCCTTCGATCCCGCCTTGCTGGAGAGCACCTGGGCCGAAGTCAAACGCGTCATGGCCACGCCGTCGAGCCTGGATCCCCTGACCAAGGAAATGCTCTACATCACCGCCTCCATCATCAATGGTTGCAGTTACTGTGTGCACTCCCATACGGCGGCTGCCAATGCCAAAGGCATGACGCGTGAGCAGCATGCCGAGCTGCTGTCCATCGTGGCTTTGGCATCCAAAACCAACCAGCTGGCCACGGCCCTCCAGGTGCCGGTGGACCCGGTCTTTGATCTCGGCTTGCCACTGAACGCCTGAGGCGTCTGGCGCGGGCCATCGCCTACCGCAGTCGCGCGCATACCTCGTTGGTGGTATGCCTGAGCGTGCTGGTCGGGGTGGCCCACGGTTCCCCTGCCGATAATCGCCGAAACGGGGGCTGCAGTCCCGCGCCAGGCGTCGGGTGGTCCGGCGCCCGGGCAACCGACATTTCAGGGAGTTCCAATGAAGCCACAGGCAGACGCCTTCCCGTGGCGACGGACGTGTGCGCCTTTGCCGCTTGAGGGGCTGCATGGCTTGCACGGAGTCGCCGGGTACCGCCAGCGAGACTGCTGCCGGTTGCGCTGACCATGGGGTGGCGGACCTGGAGCGCTTTGCTGGGCTGGGTGTGTGGGGTGGCGTTTCAGCTGGAGCAGGCCGCCCTCTGGCCACTGTGGGGTTATGTGGTTTGCTTGGCGGCCGCCGCGTGTGTCGCCGGTCTGGCTTTGCATCTGCCCCGCTCATGGACCTGGATGCTGGCTTTCATGGCCGGCATGGGACTGGGTTGGGGGGTAACCGGCTGGCGGGCGGTTGACGACGCGTCCCAAGCACTTGACTTCGGGTTGCAGGGGGTCACGCTGGATGTTGCCGGGCGCGTCGATTCGCTGCCCCAGCGTGGTGAAGACGGGGTGCGGTTCGAGTTCGTTCCCGATACGGCTGAGGCGGCCGGCCGTCTTGTGCGCCTGCCCGAGCGCCTGCAATTGAGCTGGTACCCCAGACGAGGCCCGGCAGAGGCTGGCTCGGACCGGCCAGTGGTCCGGGTGGGTGAACGGTGGCGGTTTCAGATTCGGTTGACACGTCCCCATGCACCGTCCAACCCCCATGGTTTTGATCGTGAGCGTTGGTGGTGGGAGCATGGCATCGGCGCGGTTGGCTATGTGCGCAACGGACCACGTGACGCTGCGCCTCAGCGCCTGTCCCAGGGGGAGATCTGGACGGTTGATGGGGCCCGCCAGTGGGTGAGCGAGCGCATCGCTGTCCGGGTGACGGACCCAAGGTCGGCGGGGGTCCTCGCGGCGCTGGTGGTGGGCGAGCAAAGTGCCATTGATACCGATGACTGGACGCTGTTCCGGATCACGGGCGTGTCCCACCTCATGAGCATTTCCGGTTTGCACGTGACCATGTTCGCCTGGCTGGCGGTGGTGGTCGTGGGGGCGGTCTGGCGAAAACTGGCCTGGCGCTGGCCACCGCTGGCGTGGTGGATGCCGGTCCAGCGTGCGGCGGGTGTGGGAGGCGTGGTGCTCGCGGCGTGCTACGCCATGTTCGCTGGCTGGGGCGTTCCGGCGCAGCGCACTGTCTTGATGCTCGCCATCGTGGTCGGGTTGCGCCTGCTGGGGCGGCAATGGCCGTGGCCGGCGATCTGGCTGTGGGCCTTGGCCGCCGTGTTGTTGCTGGACCCCTGGTCCTGGTTGCAGGCGGGCTTCTGGTTGAGTTTTGTCGCGGTGGCCATTCTGTTTGCCACGGACCCGGGGCGGCAAGTGGGGCCGAGTGCCGAGAGGGAGGGTGAGCCTGAGCGTGTTGTCATCCGTATGGCCCGGTCGGTGGCCGGTCTTGTGCGGGAGCAGGGGGTGGTCACCGTGGCTTTGACGCCGTTGTCGCTGGTGCTGTTCGGTCAGATCTCAGTGGTCGGGTTTGCCGCGAATTTGCTGGCGATTCCCTGGGTGACGCTCGTTTTGACGCCGCTGGCCATGATCGGTATTGCTGTCCCGGCTTCCTGGGATGTGGCCGCGCTCGCCGTCCACCTGCTCACGGGCTGGCTGGACTGGCTGGCGCAGTGGGGATGGGCATCGCTGTACCGGGCCATTCCGCCCTTGGGTGTCGGGTTGTTGGCTGTGGCTGGTGCGGTGTTGCTGGTTTTGCGCCTGCCGTTGGCGATCCGGCTGGCCGGTCTGATGGCTCTGTGGCCGGTGTTCGTCTGGTCGCCATCGCGGCCAGGGCCCGGGGAGTTCGAAGTCGTGGCCTGGGACGTGGGCCAGGGGTCGGCCATCCTGGTTCGCACCGCCAGCCACAGCCTGCTGTTTGACACCGGCCCGAAGTACTCTGCCCATGCCGATGCCGGACAGCGCATTGTGGTGCCCACCTTGCGAGCCATGGGCGAACGTCTGGACACTGTGGTGGTGAGCCACAAGGACATCGATCATGCGGGCGGCATGGCTGCGGTGCAGGCGGCGTGGCCGGATGCGCGCTGGCTTTCGTCGTTTGATGCAGAGCCCGACCGGCATTGCCTGGCCGGACAGCAGTGGAGCTGGGATGGCGTGGCGTTTGAGATGCTGCACCCGTCGCCCCAGCACTTTGATGAACAAGGCGAGGCACGCCTGAACAGCAACGCCATGTCCTGCACACTGCGCGTCGGCAACGCCGCGGTCAGCGCCTGGCTGAGCGGTGATCTGGACGCCGAGCAGGAAACCCGCCTGGCCTTGGCCAACCCCGAGTTGCGCGCCACGTTGCTGGTTTCTCCTCACCATGGCAGTCGAACATCCAGCAGTCCGGTCCTGCTCAATACGCTGCGCCCCAGCTGGGTGATGGTGCAGGCCGGTTTTCGAAACCGCTTTGGGCATCCATCGCCGGTTGTGCTGACCCGATACCGCGAACGCGGAATCCCCTGGGTCAATTCACCGACCTGTGGGGCCGCAAGCTGGAGCAGTGATGCCCCGCAACGCATGGTGTGTCAGCGCGAGATCGCACGCAGGTATTGGCATCATCAGGAGCAGGACACCAATACAGAGGGACGACCGCGCTTGGACCCCTTTTGATCGAATGGTGTGGGCCGGATTATTTTCCAGTTGTCAGGCAACCTGGCTCAGGTCTTGCTATGCTAAAGGCAGGAGAACACATATGAACCCACACAAGTTTGACGAAATGTATGCATCACCTTCCGAGGTGCGTGCCCATTACAAGAAATACGCGAAGTGGCTGGCCGAACAACCGCCCGAAGTCATGGCGGATCGGCGGGAGGAGGCCGAAGTGATTTTTCGTCGCGTGGGCATCACGTTTGCTGTCTATGGCGACAAAGACGAAGACGCGACAGGCAATGAACGCCTGATTCCTTTTGATCTGATTCCGCGCATCATTCCCAAAGGCGAATGGAGCAGCATGAAAGCGGGACTGGTTCAACGCGTCACAGCATTGAACCGGTTCATTGAAGACGTCTACCACGATCAGGAAATCATCAAGGCGGGGCATATTCCTGCCGACCAGGTGACCAAGAACGCGCAGTTCAGGCCCGAGATGATTGGCGTGAATGTGGTGAATGGCGTCTATTCTCATATCTCCGGGGTAGACATGGTGCGCGCGCCCAACGCCAAGGGCGTGGGCGAGTATTACGTGCTGGAAGACAATTTGCGTGTGCCCAGCGGTGTGAGCTACATGCTCGAAGACCGCAAGATGATGATGCGCCTGTTTCCGGAACTGTTTGGTCAGAACCGTGTGGCGCCAGTGGCCCATTACCCCGATCTGTTGCTCGAAACCTTGCGAGCCGTTTCACCCGCGTCGTCTGATGAGCCCACCGTCGTGGTGCTGACCCCGGGCATGCACAACAGCGCCTACTTTGAGCACGCGTTTCTGGCACAGCAAATGGGTGTGGAGCTTGTGGAAGGTCAGGATCTGTTCACCAAAGATGATTTTGTCTACATGCGGACCACCAAAGGCCCGCAGCGCGTGGACGTGATCTACCGCCGTGTGGACGACGATTTCCTGGATCCCAAGGTGTTCCGTTCCAATTCGACGCTCGGTTGCGCCGGGCTGATGGACGCCTACCGGGCAGGCAACGTCAACATCTGCAACGCAGTCGGCACCGGAGTGGCCGACGACAAGTCGATCTACCCCTACGTGCCCAAGATGATCGAGTTCTACCTGGGCGAGAAGCCGATCCTGAACAACGTGCCCACATTCATGGGGCGAAAGCCCGATGACCTGAAATACATTCTCGACAACCTGAAAGACCTGGTCGTGAAAGAGGTGCACGGCGCCGGCGGTTATGGCATGTTGGTCGGCCCCGCCTCAACCAAAGCCGAGATCGAAGCCTTCCGCAAAGCCGTCATGGCCAAGCCGGATGGCTACATCGGGCAACCAACGCTGTCTCTTTCTACCTGCCCCACTTACGTCAAGAGCGGTGTCGCGCCGAGACACATCGACTTGCGGCCCTTCGTGCTGTCAGGCAGCGAGGTGCAGATGGTGCCCGGTGGATTGACACGTGTGGCACTCAAAGAGGGATCGCTGGTGGTGAACTCGTCTCAGGGTGGCGGCACCAAAGACACCTGGATTCTGGAGTAGGCAACGCCCCCTGTGGCGCTGGCAGACCGGATCTGCGGCGCCCTCGGTTTAGACCTTTTCTCAAGTTGCATTTTTTGTGCAGCCCAATGGAGACATCGACATGCTTTCTCGCACCGCTGATCATTTGTTCTGGATGTCGCGCTACACGGAGCGCGCTGAGAACACCGCCCGCATTCTGGATGTGAACTACCAGACGTCCCTTTTGCCGCAGTCCAGCGCCGAAGCGCTGGCTGCCTGGAAGGGCTTGCTGAGCATCAGCGAGCTCATGCCGGTCTACGCCAAGAAATACGGCAAGGAAGTGACCAGCAGCAACGTACTGGACTTCATGGTGCGGGATGAAACCAATCCGTCCAGCATCGTGTCCTGCCTTCGCGCGGCGCGCGAAAACGCCCGTGCCGTGCGCGGCTCGCTCACCACAGAGTATTGGGAAACGCAGAACCAGACCTGGCTGGACCTGCCCCGGTTGCTCAAGGGCAATGCCTTCGAACGCGACCCCAGCCAGTTTTTCGAGTGGGTCAAGTTCCGCTCGCACCTTTCGCGAGGTGTGGCCATTGGCACCATGCTGCGGGACGAGTTGTACAACTTTTACCGAATGGGCACCTTCCTGGAGCGCGCCGACAACACCGCGCGCTTGCTGGATGTGAAATACCACGCGGCCTACAATGACAAGACCAGCGATGCCGACTCCATGGAAGTGGACTACGACTTCTATGAGTGGAGCGCGATTTTGCGCAGCGTGAGCGCTTTTGAGGTGTACCGCAAGGTCTACCGCGATGTGATCACCCCCGTCAAAGTGGCTGAACTCCTGGTGTTGCGGTCCGATATGCCGCGCAGTTTGCAGAACTGCATCAACGAAGTGGTGAACAACCTCAACGTGGTCGCCAACGACTACTCGGACGAAACCCTGCGCTACGCTGGAAAATTGCGTGCCGATTTGCAGTTTTCGCGCATCGACGAAATTCTGGAAACCGGTTTGCACGCCTTCCTCACCCAGTTCCTTGACCGGGTCTCCAGCCTTGGCCAGCGCATCAGCGACGATTTCCTGGTTCCTGTAGAACGCTGAACAGGCGCAGGGCACGCCGCCGGCCTCTTTGAAGGAGCGCCGCCTGAGGCGCGCATCATTCGAGGCAGGTGGATCGGAGGTCAGCGCGGCTTGGTCGTCGGTGCAGCGGGAGGAACGGCGCGATTCCGCAAGCGCTTGGCCCGACTCCAGCGAACGCGCAGCGTCCAGATGGCGCTGATCAGGAAATAGACCACCAGGCCACTGAGCGTGGCCAATATGGCGAGCCCAACCACCAGGGGTTTGCCCACTGTGGTGAGTCTGCGCAGCGATTGCATGAGCCGCTCGCCCATGCCCAATTCAACCTCTGGCTCTTTGAGGGTTTTGTCAAGAAAAGCGTTGGCCTGGGCTTCGCTCACAGGAGGCTGCCCCAAGATGGCTTTGCCCAGATGGTATGCGCCGTAATAAACCGGTCCGAACGTGACCGGATTGGTGACCAGGGTGCTGGCAACCGCCATGGGCAAGTTGGCTCGGAGGACCACCGCAGCCGCAGCCGCCAGCGGCATTTGAGCGACGGGAATCAAGAGGCCGAAAAAAATGCCCAGCGCCAGTCCCATGGCGATGCCCTTGCGGCTGAAGTGCCACAACCGCGGGTGCTGCAGTGTGGGACCCAGCCAGCGCAACCATCGGTTGGTGCGCAGGGTCTCGGGCGTGGGCAACCAGGCCTTGATGCGCTTCTTCATGGACGGGGGCTCGGCAACGGGGAGTGATCAACGGGTGGGGAAAGAAGGCATTCGATGCGTGGGCGCATGCCGTATTGTTTCACACGACACGGTTGTGGGCATCGGCACCCATGCAGAGTCAGCGGGGTGGCAACCGGGCTGCGATCGTTTGCCCGAGTTCGATCACCGCCATGGCGTAGTAGCTGCTCCAGTTGTAGCGGGTGACGGTGTAGAAGTTGTCTGTTC
>JBFHEQ010000059.1:0-11015 GCA_041584075.1 Hydrogenophaga sp. | reverse complement strand
GCCCCAGGTGTCGGTGACACTGAGCTGGCCATCGGCGGCGCGGCCAATGGCGGTCACGCCGGGCCGGGGGGCGCCCTGGTGCAGCGAGGCGAGGGTGGTGCCGGCGGGCCAGTGCACCATGTCTTCGGGCGCATGGGCCCACAGCCCCATGGGCACCTCTTGCACGCCGCCCTCGATCAGGTGCTGGTTTTCATCGCAGCCCGTGAGCACCACGCGCAGGATCTCCAGCATGGAGTTGGGGAAGTCCGAGTCCCAGCCGCCGGTGCCAAAACCCACCTGCCCGAACACCTCGCGGTGGTGGAATGACAGCTTGGCGAAGGCATCGGACTGGGCGACGAAATCGTAGAAGGTGCGGTCGTCCCACAGGGGGATCAGCGTGTTCCAGAGCGCTTTCAGTCGGGGTACGTTCCGCTCTCGCAAGGCCTGCTGCATGTCCGAAAAGCGCGCGTCGGTTTCCAGTGCCCGGGCCCAGGCTTCGGCCACTTCGTGGAACAGGGTGGGCAGATCGGCCAGGGTGCGGGCGTAGTGGGTCTGGCCTTCGATGTCGACCACGGTACTGCCGGCCGCTGGCGTGAGTGGGTTGGGGAAAGGCCGGGACTTCAGCCCCAGCAGGTTCACGTAGTGGAAAAACGCCGTGCTGGATGCTGGAAAGCGCATGCCGCCCAGCTCGGCCACGATGCCGGGGGTGCCGGCGAAGGCTTGCGACCGCAACCGCCCGCCCATGCGCGAGGCCTCGTACACCACGGGCTTGAGGCCCAGCTTCATCAGCTCGTAGGCGGCCACCAGACCGGCCATGCCGGCGCCGACGATGGCGACCTCCTGGCCCAGCGCCTCTGTGGGCAGGGTGCCCAGGCCGCCGGGGTGGGCCAGCCAGTCGTCGTAGGGAAACGGGAAGTCGGGTCCGAAGACCGTGACAGGGGCAGCGCTGGGGCAGGATGGGTTCACGGGGCGTCTTTCGGTTCAAACAGAACGGCACTCACACGGCTTGGGTGAAGGGGTGGTCAGAACAGGCCTTTGAGCAAAAAAGCCGCTGTGCCCCACATCATGAGGGCAACCAGGCCATCCAGTGCGCGCCACACGACCACCGAATTCAACCGCCGGCCCAGCCAGAACGTTGCCGCACCGAGCGCAGAAAACCAGACCACGGAGCCTGCGGCGGCACCCATGCCGAACACGGTGCTCTCGCTGCCATAGGCCAATGAGGCCGTGCCGATCAGCACGGCGGTGTCGATCCAGGCATGCGGGTTGAGCCAGGTGAACGCCAGTGCCGAGGTGATGGCTTGCTGCCGGGACATCGGTGCGCTGCCACCCTTGACCACGTCGGGGCCGCCAACAGACAGGCCAACTGTGGCCTGGGCGGGCTTGAGAAAACGCTGAAAAGCCTGCCAGCCGTACACGGCCAGAAAGAGCGCGCCGGCACCCACCATGGCGCCCATGAGCTTGTCCGGCAAACCACCCAGCTGCGCCAGCCCCAACACGCCCAGACCGATCAGCACCATGTCGGACACCATGCAGATGGCAACGGTGAGCCAGACATGTTGACGGGTCAGGCCCATGCGCAGGACATGGGCGTTTTGCGGACCAATGGCCATGATGAGCGACATGCTCAGCACCATGCCGGCGGTGAAGGTGGGGAAAGCGAGGGTCATGGCCGTGGCGTCGAGACAGGAGGTGGGTGAAACACAGGGCAGCGGATGCTTCGCTGCGGGGAAAGTCAGTGTGCACCGGATCGTCCAAGAATTAAATCAAGATAAATTAAACTCGTATTGAATAAATAAAATTTAATGAAAGTGGTCTGTGATGCTCGATGCACGCCAACTGGAAGCCCTGGTCGCCG
The DNA here is from genome assembly GCA_041584075.1 of Hydrogenophaga sp. Lineage (GTDB taxonomy): Bacteria > Pseudomonadota > Gammaproteobacteria > Burkholderiales > Burkholderiaceae_C > Hydrogenophaga. Next base: position 9,178 of record JBFHEQ010000059.1, on the reverse strand, counting down.
TGGTGGAGCATGGGGGCTTTGGGCCCGCCGCCCAGGCCCTGTCATTGACATTGGCCGCGGTGTCGCTGCGCATCAAAGCGCTGGAGGACCACCTGGGTCAGCGCCTGCTGGTGCGGGGCAAGCGGGTGCGCGCGACGGCGGCCGGGCAGGCGCTGTTGGCCCACGTGAAGCAAGTGAGCCTGATGGAAGCCGATCTGTTGGGAGGTCTGCAAGGTGGGGCGGGTGGGCGTTCGGGCGAACGCTGGCAAAGCCTGTCGGTGGCGCTCAATGCCGACTCGGTGGCCAGCTGGTTTCTGCCCGGCGTGGCGCCGTTGCTGCGCAAGCACCACCTGCTGCTGGAGATGGTGATCGACGACCAGGACCACACCCACGACCTGCTGAAGAGTGGCGACGTGATGGGTTGCGTGACCGCACTCGCCGAGCCGATGCGGGGCTGCGTGGCCGAGCCGCTGGGGGTGATGCGTTACCACTGCATGGCCGCTCCCGAGGTGGCGCAGCGCTGCCGCACGCCTGCGGGCGCCGTCTCACCCCACAAGCTGCTGGCCCATCCGGCCATCATCTTCAACCGCAAAGACGCCTTGCAGGACACCTTTCTGAAGCAGCAGTTTGGTTTGCAACAACCCCGATACCCGCGCCATTTCGCCCCGGCCATCGATGCGTTTGAGGCCGCGATCGAGCTGGGCCTGGGCTGGGGCATGGTGCCCGAGCAGCACCTGACCGGGCACCCCCGCATGGTCGAGGTGTTGCCCGGTGCCACCGTGGACGTGGCCCTGTACTGGCAGCACTGGGCGCGCGAAGCCCCCTCGGCCCAGCGCCTGACCCAGGCGGTGAAAGCGGCGGCGAGCAAAAGCCTGCCGCCGCTGCCGGTTCACCAGGCGAGGTAGGCGTAGCCTCTTTCCTGCAGCTCCATGATCGCGGCGGCGCCCACCTCTTCCACCGTGGCGAAGTCGAGCATGTCGGCATCGGTCCAGCCCACGGTGTGCATGGTGTTGCCGCAGGCGATGAAGCGCACCCCATAGGCCTGCGCCATGCTGCGGGCGCGCTGTTGCAGGATCTCGGGCACCGGGCGCTGCGGTTTTTTCGCCAGCAGGTGGATGCCGGGACCCCACACCACCACGGCGATGGCCACGTCGTCCACATACTTCTTGAGCAGGGCGCTGATGGAGTTGAAGATGGCCTCCTGGTATTCGGGCTCGTGGTGGTTGAGCTGGTAGACGATTTTGTGCGGCGCATCGTCGCCGGGCGCCGCAGGCCCGAGGGTGGCGGGTGCGGCGGCTGAAGGCGTGGCGGCCATGGCGGGCAAGGCGGAAGAAGCGGCGGTGAACGCCAGGGCTTTGCCCAGCCATTGGCGCCGAGGTGGGGGGGTGTGGGAGGTCATGTGCGTACGTTACCCACAAACCGGCCGCTTGTCTTTCCCGGGGCCGCCTAAAATCCCATCCCTATGCTCAAGATCAAACAAGAACTGCTGACCGGTCTGGCCTCTGCGCTGGAGTCGGTGTCGGCCGGTGCGGGCGCCAAGGCGGCCTTCGAATCTCCCAAGGTGGCGGCCCATGGCGATTTCGCCGTCACCGCGGCCATGCAGCTGGCCAAGCCGCTCAAGCTCAACCCCCGCCAGGTGGGTGAGCAGCTGCGCGAAGCCTTGCTGGCCCAGCCGGTGTACCAGCAATGGGTGGCTGGGATCGACATCGCTGGCCCGGGCTTCATCAACATCCGCCTCAAGCCCGAAGCCAAGCAGCAGATCGTCAAGGAAGTGCTGGAGGCCGGCGATCGTTTCGGCTTTGCACCCAGCAACGGCCAGCGCATGATGGTCGAATTCGTGTCGGCCAACCCCACCGGCCCCCTGCACGTGGGCCATGGCCGCCAAGCGGCGCTGGGCGATGCCATCTGCAGCCTGTACGCCACCCAGGGCTGGGATGTGCACCGCGAGTTCTATTACAACGATGCCGGTGTGCAGATCGGCACACTCGCCAGCTCGACCCACCTGCGCGCCCAGGGCTTCAAACCCGGCGATGCCGAATGGCCCAGTGGCGACAAGGCAGCCGCCTACAACGGCGACTACATCCAGGACATCGCCAACGACTTCCTGGCCAAGAAGACGGTCACGGCGGACGACCGCGCCTTTACCGCCAGTGGCGACATCAACGACCTGGATGGCATGCGCCAGTTTGCCGTGGCCTACCTGCGCCACGAACAAGACCTGGACTTGCAGGCCTTTGCCGTCAAGTTCGACCACTACTACCTGGAGTCCAGCCTTTACACCAGCGGCCGGGTGGAGAACACGGTCAACAAGCTGATCGAAGCCGGAAAGACCTACGAGCAAGACGGCGCCCTGTGGCTCAAGTCCACGGAGTACGGCGACGACAAAGACCGCGTGATGCGCAAGTCCGATGGCTCGTTCACCTACTTTGTGCCGGATGTGGCTTACCACATCGCCAAGTGGGAGCGGGGCTTCACCAAGGTCATCAACATCCAGGGCACCGACCACCACGGCACCATCGCGCGCGTGCGCGCTGGATTGCAGGCGGCCAACGTGGGCATTCCCCAGGGCTATCCCGACTACGTGCTGCACACCATGGTGCGGGTGGTCAAGGGCGGCGAAGAGGTGAAGATCTCCAAGCGTGCCGGCAGCTATGTGACCCTGCGCGACCTGATCGAATGGACCAGCAAAGACGCTGTGCGCTTCTTCCTGCTGAGCCGCAAGCCCGATACCGAGTACACGTTTGACGTCGATCTCGCGGTGCAGAAGAACAACGACAACCCTGTGTACTACGTGCAGTACGCCCACGCGCGCATCTGCTCGGTGCTGGCGGCGTGGCGCGACAAAGAAGGGGGCGATGCCGCATCCCTCAAGGATGCCGATCTCGCCGCGCTGGACAGCCCGGCCGCGCAGGCCCTGATGTTGCTGCTTGCCAAGTACCCGGCCATGCTGGCCGATGCCGCCCGCGATTTCGCCCCCCACGACGTCACTTTCTACCTGCGCGAGCTCGCCGCGAGCTACCACAGCTACTACGACGCCGAGCGCATCCTGGTGGACGACGAAGCGGTGAAGCGGGCGCGTCTGGCCCTGGTCAGCGCCACCGCCCAGGTGTTGCACAATGGCCTGGCGGTGCTGGGCGTGAGTGCCCCGACCAAGATGTGAGACCACAACCCTGATATGAACCATCTCTCTTCGCCTTTGCGCTCCCAGGCGGGCGGCACCCTCATTGGTCTGGTGATCGGCCTGCTGGCCGGTCTGGGCATTGCCCTGGCTGTGGCCGTCTATGTGACCCGGGTCCCCGTGCCTTTTGTGGACCGTGGTGTCTCCCGCTCACCCGCCAAAGACGCCGAAGAGGCCGAACGCAACAAGGGCTGGAACCCCAATGCCGGACTGTCGAGTCAGCAGGCGCCGCTGCCCTCGACCGACAGCGCCACGCCGGGTGCCGAGGGGGCGCCGGCAGTTGAAGCAGCGCCTTCGGGCTCTGGTCTCGAAGGTGATCCGCTGGGGGATTTGTTGAGGGACAGGCTGGGTGAAACCCCGGCGGCGCCCTTGGCTCCTGCTCCTGCTCCTGCTCCTGCTCCGGTTTCGGTTCCTGCGAGTCCTGGCGCCACTGCGCCGGCCGGGGCAACCAGTGCCGGGTCGAATGAATCGGTGGTCTATTTTGTGCAGGCTGGGGCGTTTCGGGCTCCGGAAGACGCACAGGCCCAGCGAGCCCGCCTGGCGATGCTGGGCATGGCGGCCGACATCACCGAACGTGAGCAATCGGGTCGCACCGTCTACCGTGTCCGGATTGGCCCCTTCGATCAAAAGACACTGGCCGAAGCCACCCGCGTACAGCTCGATGCCAACAATGTGGATGCGGCGCTGGTGCGCATCCAGCGGTGAGAATGCGGCGACAGCGTGGAACTTTCCATTCGCCTAGTCGCTCTAGAACGCAACCAACAGGAGATTGATTCCATGCAACGTCGAGATTTTTCCCGCTCCCTGCTCGTGACCGGCTCCGCTGCTGCTGCCGGCGCATTGGGTCTCACCCCCGCTCTGGCGCAGCGCGTGGGCTTCAAAGAAGGCAGTGATTACAACCGCCTGGCCAAGCCCGCGGCTGTATCCACGCCTGCCGGCAAGGTGGAAGTGGTGGAGTTCTTCTCGTATTCCTGCATTCATTGCTTCCGCTTCGAACCGCTGATGGCTGAATGGAGCAAAAAACTGCCCGCCGATGTCATTCTGCGCCGCATGCCCGTGGCTTTCAGCCCGGCTTTTGCCCCCATGCAGCGTTTTTATTTTTCGCTGGAATCCATGGGACTGGTCGACAAATTGCATGAGAAGGTGTTCAAGGCCTTCCACGAAGAGCGCCAGCAACTCACCTCGCCCGAGACCATCGTGGCCTGGGTGGAAAAGCAAGGCGTGGACAAGGCGCAGTTCCTGTCTTTCTTCAATGGAAACGCCATCGAAAAGGCCAAAGCGGCGACTCAGTTGCAGGACGCCTACCAGGTTGAAGGCACCCCGGCACTGGGTGTCGCCGGACAGTTCTACATTGGTGGGCAGGGCCCCAAGACCCTGCTCATTGCGGACAGCCTGATCGCGCAGTCGCGCAAGAGTTGAGCGCCGTTCCGGGCCGCCTGGTGCCTTGCTGAGCACTGACACAACCCGCTGCGAGCGGGTTGTGTCATTTCTGGGCTGCGTTCATCCTGCGGGCGAAGCGCCACCGCGATCCGAGCGCCGCTACAATGAAAGCGAATGCAAGATTTGTGCCCCTCAAAAGCCATGCCCCAACACCACCTCCCCATTTCCCGGATCCCCCGTTTCCTGGCCGCGATCGCAGGTTTGATGCTGATGACGGGTCTGGCCCATGCCGAGCTCGCCGACAAGGACAAGCCGATGAACATCGAGGCCGATTCCTTGCGCTACGACGACGCGACCCAGACCAGTGTGTTCACCGGCAAGGTGGTGATCACCAAGGGCACGATCATCATGCGTGGCAACAAGATGGACGTGCGTCAGGACGCGCAGGGTAACCAGTTTGGTTTGTTGCTCGGGGCTCCCGGGTTTTTCCGCCAGAAGCGCGAGGGGCTGGACGAGTGGGTAGAGGGTGAGGCCGATCGCGTGGATTACGACAGCCAGGCCCAGACTGTGGTGCTCACCGGCAACGCTGCGCTGCGCCGCTACCGCGGCACTGCCCTCAACGACGAGAACCTGGGCAACCAGATCACCTACAACAGCCAGACCGAAGTGTTCACGGTCAAGGGCGGCGCGGCCAGCAGCTCGCCGGCCAATCCATCCGGGCGTGTGCGCGCCATGCTCACGCCCATTCCCGACGCCGAAAAGAATGCGCCGGCGCCTGCCAACACCAGCCCGGCCAAGTTGCGCCCCAGCACCGACCTCAACGAGAAGCGCAAGTGAATGTCGAAACCGTGTCCGAAGCGGGCTTGACGGCGACCCCTGCGGTGCGCAGCCGGCTGGAAGTGCGCGGCCTGAAAAAGGCCTACGGCAGCCGGCAGGTCGTCAAGAACGTCTCCCTGTCCGTCGACAAGGGCGAGGTGGTGGGCTTGCTGGGACCCAACGGGGCCGGCAAAACCACGTCGTTCTACATGATCGTGGGTCTGTTGCGGGCCGATGGCGGTGAAATCTTGCTGGACGACCAGCGCATCGAAGACCTGCCCATCCACCGTCGCGCGCGCCTGGGCCTGGGCTATCTGCCCCAGGAATCGTCCATCTTTCGCAAATTGACAGTGGCCCAGAACGTGCGCGCGGTGCTGGAGTTGCAGCGCAGCCCGTCTGGGCAGTCTTTGAGCGCGGCGGAGATCGACCAGCGCCTTGACGCGCTGCTCAAGGATTTGCGCGTCGAGCACTTGCGAGACTCGCCGGCCCCAGCGCTGTCGGGGGGCGAGCGCCGCCGGGTGGAAATCGCGCGCGCACTCGCTTCGCAGCCCCGTTTCATTCTGCTGGATGAGCCCTTTGCAGGGATCGATCCGATCGCGGTGCTGGAGATCCAGCACATCATCAGTTTCCTCAAATCCCGTGGCATCGGTGTGCTGATCACCGATCACAACGTGCGCGAAACCCTGGGTATTTGTGACCACGCTTTCATCATCAGCGACGGACACGTCCTGGCGAGTGGAACCAGCGCCGAGATCGTGGAAAACGCCGACGTTCGCCGGGTTTACCTCGGCGAGAACTTCCGCATGTGATGGGGGTCAACTGGATGCCCCTTTTTGCACCGATATGGTGTGCCTTGCCGGGTGGGCGCTGCTCTCGGGTCGATGTTGCCGCTGCTGGCGGAGCTGCGTGTCCGCTCAGCGTTCGTCCGTGTCCTTAGGCACCCGGGTATGAAGCAAGGCTTGTCGCTGCGCGTTTCGCAGCATCTCGCGCTCACTCCCCAGCTGCAGCAATCGATCCGTTTGCTGCAGCTCTCCACGCTGGAAATGGCTCAGGAAGTCGAGCAGATGCTCGACGAGAATCCGTTTCTGGATCGGGCAGAAGAATCCGCAGACCGCGAAGATTTTGGTCTGGATCAAAGTGACGCACCGGTCAGTGCGGGCGAGCAGATCGCCGAGGCGGCGGCACCCGAAGGGGAGGCGTCGGTTCATGAGCCTGAATCGCCCTTCAGTCAGGGCCCATCGTCGTCAACCGGTGACACTGGTGAAGGAGGTGCTGGAGAGGCTGCGGAGCGCAAGGCCGACGGCGACAGTGCGCTGGAGGAAAGCTGGGACGGTGATGGGTCCGTGGACATCGCACCGGATGACGGTGAATGGGGTGGCGATGCGCCGGCGCGCAACAGCGGATCGACCGGTGGTGACGACGAAACCGCGACGGCCGCCGACCTGGCCCGTGCGCCCGTCAGTTTGCAGGACCACCTGCATGAGCAGGCGCGCTGTTTGCGTCTGAGTGAGACCGATCAGGCCGCTTTGTACTTCCTCATCGAGTCGCTCAACGAAGACGGTTATCTCGATGACGACTGGACCGAGCTGGCGCTGGCCTTCTGGCGGCTGATGCACGGACGCGACGCGGCTTCGCCCAGCATTGCCGCGATTGAAAGCGCTGAAGAGCAGTTGCGCACGGCCCTGGGCTGGTTGCACAACATGGAGCCCCTGGGCGTCGGTGCACGGGACCTGAGCGAGTGTTTGCGCCTCCAGATCGAAGACCTGCGCAACACCCCCGTGGCCCAGGCAGCGCTGGCCATGTGCCGGCAGCCACTGGAGTTGCTGGCCAAGCGGGATGTGAAACGCCTGTGCGCCTTGTGTGGTCTGAACGACGAGACCGTGCGCGCTGCTCTCGGTCTCATTGCCGGCCTGGAACCCAAGCCCGGGCGGCGGTTTGCGGACGTGGAGCGCAACGTGGTGGTGCCCGATGTCCTGGTCACGCACGCCGGTCGCGGCTTCAAGGTGCAGCTCAATCCCGATGTCATGCCCCGGCTGCGGGTGCACGATGTTTACGCCAACGCGATGCGACAGAACCGGGGCGGCAAGGACAGTGGTGGCGAGGCCGGTCATGCGGCCATGCAGCAGAGGCTGCAGGAGGCCCGCTGGTTCATCAAGAACATCCAGCAGCGGTTTGACACGATCCTGCGGGTGTCTTCGGCCATCGTGGAGCGCCAGCGCAACTTTTTCATGCACGGCGAGCTTGCCATGCGCCCGCTGGTGTTGCGTGAAATCGCCGACGAGCTGGGTCTGCACGAGTCGACCATCAGCCGCGTGACCACAGCGAAATACATGGCCACGCCGTTCGGCACCTACGAGCTCAAGTACTTCTTTGGCTCTTCGCTGGGCACGGAGACGGGCGGCAATGCGTCCAGCACGGCGGTGCGTGCCTTGCTCAAACAGCTCATTGCCTCCGAGAACGTGAAAAAGCCGCTGTCGGACAACCAGCTCTCCGATCTGCTCAAAGAACAGGGTATTGAGTGCGCCCGCCGGACTGTGGCCAAATACCGGGAGGCGCTGCGCATCGCGCCTGCCAATCTGAGGCGCACTTTGTAACCCCTGCGCCGTTTCGCGTCTTCCCCTGAGGGGGACCATGCCTGTGGCCTGGAAAAGCCAGTTCCACCGCGTGTGCTGGTCGCTGGAAAACCCCCAGCGTCGCTTCGCGCCTTCCCCCAAGGGGGACCACGCTGGCGGCCCTGCAAAGCCGGTTCCGCGGCGTGTGCTGGATGGGGGCACGGCGTTTTTGCACGTTGAATGAAAAGAATCTCATGAACCAACTCAACCTGTTTTTACCCTGTGCCGCTGGCGTGGAAGACTTCCTCGCCGACGAGGTGCAGCGCATCACGAACGAACCACTGGCCTTCAAGGCGCGTGGTGGTGTGGGTGTGCAGGCTTCGTGGCGCGATGCCATGCGCCTGAATCTGCACAGCCGCCTGACCCAGCGCGTGCTGGTCCAGTTGTGGCACGGTGAATACCGCAGCGAGCAGGACCTTTACCGCGCTGCGGGCGAAGTCGCCTGGGAAATCTGGTTTTCGCCGCAGGAAACCATCAAGGTCGAGATCACGGCACAACACAGCCCGCTGACCAGCCTGAATTTTGCCGCCCTCAAGATCAAGGATGCCATCTGTGACCGCTTTCGCAACAAACGGGGCGAGCGGCCCAGCGTCAACACGACCTGGCCTGACGTGCGCATATATGCCCACCTCACCACCGATGAGCTCACGCTGTACATCGACACCTCGGGGGAGCCGCTGTTCAAACGCGGGTGGCGCGAGGACAAAGGCGATGCCCCGCTCAAGGAAACACTGGCCGCGGCCATGATTGCGGCCACGGGCTGGGGCGAATGCGCGGATCAGCCGCTGGATGCGATACAGCCGCTGTACGACCCCTGCTGCGGCAGTGGCACCGTGGTGATCGAGGCCGCCCAGATCGCGCTCAACATCGCGCCGGGCCTGTTGCGCCGTTTTGCGTTCGAGAAGATGTTGCCGTTCCAGCCGCACGTCTGGCAGGCGATCAAGGACGACGCCGTGCGCGAACAGCGCGACTGGCCCGTGGGCCACGCGCCCATTGTGTTTGGCAGTGATGTGTCGTTCCGCATGGTCGATTTTGCGCAACGCAACGCCGAACGGGCGGGCGTGGCCCATGCGCTGGACCTGCGCGGGGGTGATGCCCTGCAGCGCTTGCCGCCCAGCGAGAGGCCCGGCGTGATGTTGCTCAACCCGCCCTATGGCGAGCGCATTGCGGCCGCCGGTGTGGCGGGTCAAAGTGCGGGTGAGCGCGCCAGTGC
>JBFHEQ010000058.1:0-11021 GCA_041584075.1 Hydrogenophaga sp. | reverse complement strand
TGGCCACGCGCTTGAGGCCGTTCGCGGCCAGTTGTTTGAACAGGTGAGCCACTTCGTCGTGGTAACTGGCCTTCACGATGTGCATGTTCGGCGCCAGCACCACACTGCTCGCCCCCGATGACGGTCCCACCATCGACAGTTTTGCCGTACGAAGCACGCCATCCTTGTCCAAGGCATCCAGATTGGTTGTACCGACGGTGCCCAGCAACGCCACAGGCGCATCGGCCGCCCACAAATCCCGGATCAGTCGAACCGTCTCTTCCGGCTTCTGACCATCGTCCCGCGTGACCAGTTTCAACGGCCGTCCATTGACGCCACCTTTGGCGTTGACAGCATCGAAATACAGCTTGATGCCCGCATGGATGGCTTTGCCGGTGACCGCCTGCGCCCCGGTGAAGGGAGCGACCTGCCCCACCACCAGCGGAATGTTGGCGGCCCGCGCCACGGAAAACAGACCAGCACTTGCCGCACAGGCCGCCATCCATCCCAACGTTTTTCGACGGCCCGTATTCAGCGGAAATCCAGTTTCGATCGACATATGCGCTTCCAAGTCGGTGCCCACGGCACCTTTGGAGCGGAATCGTATTGAAAAACAAGGGTAAACCCCAACCAATCAGGACGGCAGGCGCTGGACGGAGAAAACAGCTGAACGAACGGTCCGCCCGAGCTCAGCAGGTCTCTGCGAACAGCTCACGCCCGATCAGCATGCGCCGAATTTCGCTGGTGCCGGCGCCGATCTCGTACAGCTTGGCATCGCGCCACAGGCGGCCCAGCGGGTACTCGTTGATGTAGCCATTGCCGCCGTAGATCTGCACGCCCTCACCCGCCATCCAGGTGGCTTTTTCGGCCGTCCAGAGGATGACGGAAGCGCAATCCTTGCGCACCTGGCGCACGTGCTCGGTGCCCAGCAAGTCCAGGTTCTTGGCCACGGTGTAGGAAAATGAGCGCCCGGCCTGCAGCACGGTGTACATGTCGGCCACTTTGCCCTGGATCAACTGGAACTCGCCGATGCTCTGGCCAAACTGCTTGCGGTCGTGGATGTAGGGCACCACGTTGTCCATCACTGCCTGCATGATGCCCAGCGGCCCGCCGGTCAACACGGCGCGCTCGTAGTCCAGGCCGCTCATCAGCACCTTGGCGCCCATGTTCAGGCCGCCCAGGATGTTCTCCGCGGGCACCTCCACATCCTGGAACACCATTTCGCCGGTGTGGCTGCCGCGCATGCCCAGTTTGTCGAGCTTTTGCGCCGTAGAAAAACCCTTCATGCCCTTTTCAACGATGAAGGCCGTGACACCCCGCGCGCCCAGCTCGGGCTCGCTCTTGGCGTAAACCACCATGGTGTCGGCATCAGGGCCATTGGTGATCCACATCTTGCTGCCGTTGAGCAGGTAATAACCACCCTTGTCTTCCGCTTTCAGCTTCATGCTGATGACGTCGGAGCCGGCACCCGGCTCGCTCATGGCCAGCGCGCCCACATGTTCGCCGCTGATCAGCTTGGGCAGGTATTTGGCTTTCTGGGCATCGGTACCGTTGCGGTTGATCTGGTTGACACACAGGTTGCTGTGTGCGCCATAGCTCAGGCCCACCGAAGCGCTGGCGCGGCTGATCTCTTCCATGGCCACCATGTGGGCCAGGTAACCCATGCCGGCGCCGCCGTATGCCTCGGGAACAGTGATGCCCAAGACGCCCAGATCGCCCATCTTGCGCCAGGCGTCCATGGGGAACTGGTCGTTTTTGTCGATCTCAGCCGCGCGAGGGGCGATTTCAGCTTGTGCAAAGTCGCGCACCGCGTCGCGCAGGGCATCGATGTCTTCACCAAGTTGGAAATTCAGGCCGGGCAAGTTGTTCATGAAGGGTCTCCTGAGGTTGATCTTTGGGGTTCAATAGGTTTTGGGCACAGGCACCAGCGTCTGCTGCATCACGGCGCAATCCGATCGTTTGCCGTCGGGCGCCACGTGCACCACCTCGGCGGCCGTCACGATGATGCGTTTGCCCGCTTTGCTCACGCGGCCTGTGGCCTGCAGCTCGCCGCCCTGAAAGGCCGCGAGAAAGTTGATCTTGTACTCCACCGTCGTGACTTCCATGCCTTCGGGCGCCACGGTCAGGGCGGCATACCCGCCGGCAATGTCGGCCAGCGCACCCATGGCGCCACCATGAAAACCGCCCTGCTGCTGGGTCACCCGGTCGGAATACGGCAACATCAGTGTGACGCGCCCGGGCTCCACGTGCAACAGGCGCGCGCCCAAGTGAAGCATCATCCCCTGACGGTCCAGGCTGGCTTGCACGCGCTGGCGCAGGGCCTCATGGTCGGTGGTGATTTCAATCATGGTGGTGAGCTCAGGATGAAGTTGACGTTTACGTAAACGTCAATTATGACCCAGGCCTGAAAGAGATCGCAAGCCCGGGCGAACCCGAAGCCCAGCCGAGCACGTCCATCTTCGATTGGCTAAAATAGCCAATCCAACCAGGAGCCAGCCATGCACATCACCGCCACCGAAGCCAAAAACCGTTTTGGCAGCGTTTGCGCCCAGGCCAAGCGCGAACCGGTGTTCGTGGAAAAAGCCGGTTTGGTCGACACCGTCATTCTCTCGGCGGAACACTACCAGGCTCTGCAAGCCGCCAAGAGGGAGAGCACCCTCTCCGCTCGCCAAACCGCCTTCAACGCGGAGTTCGCCGATTGGATCGAAGGGCAAAATGCCCTGGTGGAATCGGCAGGCATTCCCGGTGCCGACCTGCGCCCCTGGTAAAGCCTGCGGCAAATCCATGGCGCAGTACGACGTTTATCCCAACCCCAGCGCAAGCGCCACCCAAGGCATTCCCTATGTGGTGGTTATACAGAGCGATTTGCTCGACGCCCTCGCCTCGCGCCTGACCATGCCATTGGCCACATTGGCCTTCGCCGGCAAAGTGCCCACTGCGCTGTGCCCGATGATCGCGGTGAACGGCCAACGGCTGTTCGCATTGGCGCACTTCGCCGCGCCACTGCCGGCTAAACTGCTGCGCGAGCCGGTGGATTCCGTGACCGCCCAAGCCAGCGCTCTGGTGGCGGCGATGGACGCGGTGTTGTCGGGCGTTTGACCAACGCCACGCCTACTTTGCCCTTCTCCCTCCCCGCCCCGGTTCACAGCGAACTGGTCATCAAAAAGAGCCGCTTCATTGGCTGCGTGGAGCCCTGTGCAAATCGCGAAGCGGCGTTGGCTCGTGTGGCCGAACGGCGCACCGAGCACCCGACGGCGACTCACGTTTGCTGGGCGCTGATGGCGGGCGGGCACTCGGCCGCCAACGACGACGGCGAGCCGGGCGGTACGGCGGGTCGGCCCATGCTGGAGGTGTTGCGGCACCAGGACCTGGAGGGTGTGCTGGCCACTGTCGTGCGCTACTACGGCGGCATCCAGCTCGGTGCGGGCGGTCTGGTGCGGGCGTATACCGACAGTGTGGCGCAGGCGCTGCTCAAGGCAGAAAAGATACCGGTGATTCGGCAGACGACTTTGCGTTGTGTGATTCCTTATGCGCTGGAGGGCTGGCTGCGCCGCGAGCTGGAGGCGCACAGCGCCCGGTTGCTCGTTGCGCAACACGGTGCGGGCGTTGAGGTAACGTTGAGCCTGCCCGAAGCCAACGCCGAGGCAATGACTGCCCGCATCAACGATGCGAGCCAGGGTCAGGTGGTGTGGCCCAAGGCCGAACCGGCATCTGAGGCAGACTGATGCCAGATGGGACGGCTCACCCCGCCCGGGCCAGAAACAGCAACACGAGCCCCATTGTGGCCGGCACGGTTTGCACATACAGAATCTTGCGCGCCGCCGTGGCCGCACCGTAGATGCCCGCCACCCAGACACACAGCAGGAAAAACACCTTCACGCCAAAGCCCTCTGCGCCGAGCCACAGGCCCCACAACATACCGGCTGCCAGAAAGCCGTTGTACAGTCCCTGATTGGCGCCCAGCACCTTGCTCGCGGCGGCAAGCTCTTTGGTCAGGCCAAAAGCACGCAGCCCGGCGGGCTTGTCCCACATGAACATCTCCAGCACCATGATGTAGATGTGGATGAGGGCGAGCAGGGCAACAACGAGGTTGGCGGCCAATGACATGAACTCTCCTGAAATGGGGTCGGACAGCCAGAGGCTGGGCCCATGGCGAAAGCGACGGGTTTAGGTCTTGCCGGCGGGCTCGGCCTTGTCGGCCTTGGCCAGCAAAGCGCGCGCTTCTTTCTCGTGCACCTTCACCTCGTCCAGGTTGGCCACCAGATCGGCCATCTGCTCTTCCAGCTGTCGCTTGTGGTCCGCCAGCACGGTGAGGAACTTGCGCAGTTGCGGCCCGGTGTCGCGCGGGCTGTCGTACATCTCGATGATGTCTTTGGCCTCGGTCAGCGAGAGGCCCAGGCGCTTGGCGCGCAAGGTGAGCTTGAGACGGGTGCGATCGCGCGCGCTGTAAATGCGGTTGCGCCCACCCGGACCCGCGCGCTGCGGCTGCAGCAACCCCATGTCTTCATAGAAACGGATGGCGCGCGTGGTCAGGTCGAATTCGCGCGCAAGATCGCTGATGGTGTAGGTCGGGTTGGTGGCCATGGGCGGGGTGCAGGGCATCCGGTGCTGTCTGGTGGCGGACACCCACCCCCACTGTTGCTCCCTAGAATGCCTCAAACAGGTTTGACGTTTACGTTAACGTCATTTCGACCCATCTTACCGGAATCCCACCCTCATGACGCCACCCAGCAAAGACCAGCTCGAAGCCCGCCTGCACTACCCCCTGGGCGCCGAGATGCCCGAGCCCGGCCATGCGCTGGAAGTGGCGCCCGGCGTGAAGTGGATCCGCATGGCCCTGCCCTTTGCACTGGACCACATCAACCTCTGGCTGCTGCGCGACACCCTCGACGGCCAGGACGGCTGGACCGTGGTGGACTGCTGCATCGACCGCCCCGAGTCGCGCGCGCAGTGGGAGCAGGTGTTCGACAACGCCCTGGAAGGTTTGCCTGTTCTGCGCGTGATCGTGACCCACATGCACCCCGACCACATCGGCCTGGCGCACTGGTTGTGTGAACGCTGGGCCTGCCGTCTCTGGATCAGCGCCACCGACTACAACGCAGCGCGCATCGGCAGTCAAAGCACCACGGGTTTTGGGGGCGAGGCCGCGGCCCGGTTCTTCGCGGCGCACGGCATGTGCGATCCCGACAGCCTGGCACAAATCAGAAAGCGCTCCAGCTACTATCCCAGCATGGTGCCCGCCGTGCCTCCGCAATACCACCGCATGAGGGACGGCCAGACCGTGAGCATCGGAGGGCGCGGGTGGCAATGCATCAGCGGCTTCGGCCACGCGCCCGAACACATTGCGCTGTATTGCAAGCAACTGGGTGTGCTCATCAGCGGTGACATGGTCTTGCCTCGCATCTCCACCAATGTGAGCGTGTACGACCAGGAACCCGAAGCCGACTCCCTCACCCACTTTCTCGATTCGCTGGACAAATACCTGCCCCTGCCGGAAGGGACGCTGGTGCTGCCGTCCCATGGCAAACCGTTCACCGGACTGCACGAACGCATCCAGCAACTCAAGGACCACCACCGCGACCGCTTGCGGGAAGTGATGGACACGTGCCGCGAAAAGCCCAGCAGTGCCATGGACATCATCCCGGTGATGTTCACCCGCGCGCTGGACCTGCACCAAAGCACCTTCGCCATGGGTGAATCGGTGGCCCACCTGCACCGGCTCTGGTACACCGGCGACCTGAGCCGCACGCTGGGCGACGACGGTATCTACCGTTTCAGCGCCACCGCCTGACGGCCCTCCGCCAAGGCCTGCGCACCAACAGCCCTATTCACCCAGGGGCACAGCCGCTTCCCTGAGCGCCCGCCGACGCTGGGCGTGGTCGGGCATGACCCGGGCCACCACATCCCAGAACTGGGGGCTGTGGTCCATGTGGTGCAGGTGGCTGAGTTCATGCACCACCACATAATCGAGCATGTCCTGCTTCAGGTGGATCAGGCGCCAGTTGAGCCGTATCGTGCCGTCCACACTGGCACTGCCCCAGCGTGTGCCCGCGCTGGAGAGGCGCAACCGGCTGTACGCCACACCGAGCTGGGGTGCGAAGTGGTCGAGCCGTTCGGCGAACACCCGCTTGGCCTGCCGCATCAGCCAGGCCTGCGCCGCGTCGCGCACCTGGACTTCAGAGGCATTGCCTGCCAGCCCCAGGTACAACACGGCCAGACCGCCCTCTTCGGCCGGCGCCTTCAGCTCGGCGCCCACTTCGGTGAAGCGATGGGCCGGATCCAGCACCAGGCGCACACGCTGACCCAGGAAATCAAACTCGACCCCATCGCCCCACACCGTGCGGGCCTGCGCCAGGTCGCTGGCGCGTTGCCGGGCCTTCTGCAGTTTTTCCAGCACCCAGGCCGACTTGTCACGCAACAGGGCGTCCACTTCACCCAGCGGCGTCCAGCGCGGCGCGCTCACCGTCAACCCATCAACACCGACAGACAGACCAATGGTGCGGCGCTTGCCCCGCTTGAATTCGTAAGCCACTTCGTTGTCGCCCAGCCGCACCGTGCGATTGGCACGGGGGTGGTGCCAGGTACCGGGCTGAAACACCTCCGACAGCGGCAGCGCGGGCGGCGCGTGGGGGTCTCCGGGTTCGGCCTTCGGGACCGGCGCAGCAACAGGCAAAGGCAGGCGCTCAGGCACGGCCGCATCAGGCCCGCCCAAAAAATCAAATGCCATCTGCAACAACTGCTTCATGTTCGGCCAAATCGATCCAAAATCAAAACAGCTGCAGCCGGCATTTCAACGTGCCACGCCAGCGAGAGGAAGCCCAACCAAGAACATCGTGGATCTGACTCTGCCAGTCCGCAGATGTTGCCCCCTGGGGGGCTGATGACTGCGGCTCCAAGCCAGCCTTCGCAGGCTTGGACAGAACGAAAAGGCATCGGCTCTGACGATGACGCGGCCTGCAAGGCACGCGCCTACGGTGTGGCGCGGGGGGGACCATAAGCCCCTGGATCGAGGCGACGCATTTCCGCCTCGATCCAGACCTCCACTTCTTGCATCAGCTCATCGGGCTGCCGGCCCTGGCTGGGAATGGGCTTGCCGATGGAAAACTCCACCACCCCCGGTTTCTTCACAAAAGCCTTGCGCGGCCAGCACTTGGCCGATGTCACGGCGATCGGGATCACGGGCGCGCCGGTGCGGATGGCCAGGCGGGTACCGCCACTCTTGTAAGTGCCTTTCTGGCCACGGTCGATGCGCGTGCCTTCGGGAAACATGATGACCCAGGTGCCCTGGTCGAGCAGGCGCTGACCTTGTTGAACCACTTTGGCAAAAGCACGCGCACCGTCGGCCCGGTCGATGTGGATCATGTCCATGCGGGCCATGGCCCAGCCAAAAAAGGGCACCTTCAGCAGTTCTTTCTTGAACACAAACGCCAGCGGATGGGGCATCAAGGCCGCCATGCAAAACGTTTCCCACAGCGACTGGTGCTTCACCAGCAAGACGGCGGGCGCCTTGGCTTCGGTAGGCAGGTTCTCAAACCCGATCACCTGATTGCGGATGCCCAGGATCGCGGTCCCGCTGGCCACAGCGAGCTTGAGCCAACCTGCGCACATCCAGTACACCCGGGTGCTGCTCATGAACGGCGCAGCCACCACCACCGCTGTGGCCCAGGGGATGACCGTGACCGCCATGAACAGGAGGTGCAAAACGGAGCGCAGCAGATTGACGATATACATAGGGGTCAGACGGGAACAGGTTCCGAAATGGAAATCTGGGGTGGCAGGCTTCAACGCTCAATGCGTTGGCGCCTCAGTGGCGGCAGCGGCGGCAACGCTTGTCGCATCCTGGGCCAGCAACCAGTCGGCAAACGCCGACAAGTCTTCGTGCACCAGCGTGTTGGGCGGTGCATCGATGGCGCGCTCGTCGAATCCGCGAAGATGCTCGGACTGCCCGGTCAACAACAAATGCGTGGGGCATCCCGCAGCAGCCCCGGCTTGCACATGCCGCAGCGCATTGCCCGCCACAGGCACATCGGCCAGTGGTACACCAAACCGCTGACCGATCTGCTCAAAAAGACCGGGCTCGGGTTTGCGGCAATGGCAGCCATCCTCCGGCGCATGGGGGCAAAAAAAGACCGCCTCCAGACGCCCGCCCACGGCCGCCAGCTGGCGGTGCATCTTGGCGTGGACCGCGTTCAAGGCGGCCATGTCAAACGTGCCCCGCCCGATGCCGCTCTGGTTGGTGGCGATCGCCACCCGCCAGCCACCCTGGTTGAGCCGGGCCACCGCTTCCAGCGCGCCGGGCAAGGCCTCCCACTCGTCGGGCGACGCCACGTAGTCCTCACGGCTGCGGTTGAGCGTGCCGTCTCGGTCGAGGATGAGCAGTTTCATGCGGGACTCCTTGGAAATCCGAGACAGTTCAGAGAGGCCAATCAGGCGGCCAGACGGGAGAGATCGGCCACACGGTTCATGGCTTCGTGCAGCGACTTCAACAGGCCCAGCCGGTTCGCCTTGAGTTGGGGGTCGTCTGCGTTGACCATGACGCCGTCAAAGAAAGCGTCAACCGGCGTGCGCAGCGCGGCCAGCGCCTGCAGGCTGGCGGTGTAATCGCCCACGTCGAATTGGGCGTTGGCGCCGGGCACCGTGGCCTGCATGGCGGCGTAAAGGTCCTTCTCGGCCGCTTCCACAAGCAACGCGGCATCCACGGCAGCGCCCTCGCCTTCGGACTTCTTGAGGATGTTGCCGATGCGTTTGTTGGCTGCAGAGAGGGCGGGCGCTTCGGGCAAGGCCGCAAAGGCGCGCACCGCATTGAGCCGCTGGCTCACTTCGGCCAGGCGCTGGGGCCGCAAAGCCATCACGGCATCCACCTCCTGGGCACTGAAACCTTGTTCGCGCAGGCTACCCGCGAGGCGGTCGTAAACGAAGTCCGTCAAGGCCAGGCTGGCATCGGTGATCTTGTCGCCAAACACGGGCACAGCCATGGTCACCGCGTCAGCCAGACTCAGAGGCAGGTCTTTCTCGATCAGCATCCGAATCACGCCCAGCGCATGCCGGCGCAACGCAAACGGGTCCTTGTCGCCGGTGGGCAGGTTGCCGATGCCGAACATGCCCACCAGGGTTTCCAGCTTGTCGGC
Organism: Hydrogenophaga sp.; assembly: GCA_041584075.1. Classification (GTDB taxonomy): domain Bacteria; phylum Pseudomonadota; class Gammaproteobacteria; order Burkholderiales; family Burkholderiaceae_C; genus Hydrogenophaga. Next base: position 1,914 of record JBFHEQ010000058.1, on the reverse strand, counting down.
CAGCGCCACGACCACGCCGGTCATGTTGCGGGGCAACTCGTCGCCGGCGAAGCGCGGCTTGTAATGGTCTTCGATGGCGAAGGCGATGTCTTCGCTGAGGCCGTCGTGGCGGGCGTAATAACCGCCCATGATGCCTTGCAGCTCGGGGAATTCCCCCACCATGTCGGTCACCAGATCGGTCTTGGCGAGTCGTGCCGCCAGCAGTGCGCGCGCCGCCAGCTCGGCCCCCCCGAGTTGCAGACCGATGGTCTCGGCGATGGAACACACTCGCTCCATTCGCTCGCCCTGCGTGCCCAGCTTGTTGTGGTAAACCACCTTGGCCAACGAGGACACGCGGCTTTCCAGCGTTTTCTTGCGGTCCTGGTCGAAGAAGAACTTGGCGTCGGCCAGGCGCGGGCGCACCACGCGCTCGTTGCCGCCGATCACCGCGCTGGCGTCGGCCGGGCTGATGTTGCTCACCACCAAAAACTGGTTTGTGAGCTTGCCCTGCGCATCCAGCAGCGGGAAGTACTTCTGATTGGCCTTCATCGTCAAGATCAGGCACTCTTGCGGCACGTCGAGAAACGCTTGCTCGAACGAGCAGGTGAGCACGTTGGGTCGCTCGACCAGGGCCGTGACTTCGTCGAGCAGCGCGTCGTCGTCAATCGGCTTGCAACCGCCTCCGATCTTCGCCGCAGCGGCTTGCAGCTGGCGAACGATCTCGCCGCGGCGCTCCTCAAACGACGCGATCACGGCGCCGTCTTTCGCCAGCGTGGCGGCGTAGGCGTCGGCGTCTTTCAAGACCACGGGGTCCACAGTGGCCTCGAAGCGGTGGCCGTGCGTGGCGTTGCCAGCCATCAGCCCCAGCACCTTGATGGGTACAACCGCACTGCCGTGCAACGCCACCAGGCCATGGGCGGGGCGCACGAACTGCACGCTGCTCCAGCCGGGCAACTCGCAATCGGTCTCCAGTTGGTAGGTCATGACCTTGGGGATGGGCAGCTTGGCGATGGCTTCGTCCAGCGCTTTTTGCAAGCCCGCAGCGAGTTCTGCGCCGGGCGCGATGCTGTCGAAAAACAGCGCTTCGGCTTTGCCATCGGGCGCGCGCTTCAGGTTGGGCACCACGGAGGCATCGGCGCCGAGCGCGCCCAGGCGCTTGAGCAGCGCGGGCGTGGCCTGCCCATCGGCCGTGAGGCCCACGCTGACCGGCATGAGCTTTTGCGACACGGCCTTGTCGGCTGCGCGGGCCACCACAGCGGTCACGTGCGCAGCCAGGCGGCGCGGGGAAGCGTAGGCCGTGGTCACGGAAGCTTCGCCGGCCAAGCCCTGGGCCTTGAGTTGCTCGCCGAGCACCTGGGCGAAAGCGTCGCCCAGTTTCTTGAGCGCCTTGGGCGGCAGCTCTTCCACAAACAGTTCGACCAGAAGGTTTTGCGTTGTCATTGTTGTTGTTCCTATCAGGCGGCTTTTTTCGGCATCTGTTCCACCCACTCGCGCGGCGCGAGCGGGAAACCCAGCCGCTCGCGGCTCTCGTAATAGCTCTGTGCCACGGCACGCGCCAGGTTGCGGATGCGGCCAATGTAGGCGGCGCGCTCGGTCACGCTGATGGCACCCCGGGCGTCGAGCAGGTTGAAGCTGTGCGCGCACTTGAGCACCTGCTCGTAGGCGGGCAACGCGAGCTGTTGCTCGATCAGGTACTTGGCCTGTTTTTCGTGGGCCGCAAACGCGGTGAACAAAAAGTCGGCGTCGCTGTGTTCGAAGTTGTAGGTGGATTGCTCGACTTCGTTCTGTTTGTAAACGTCGCCGTAGCTGATCGTGTCCGTCCACTTCAGGTCGTAGACGTTGTCCACACCCTGCAGGTACATGGCCAGACGCTCCAGGCCATAGGTGATCTCGCCGGTGGCGGGTTTGCAGTCGATGCCGCCGACCTGCTGGAAG
>JBFHEQ010000057.1:0-11110 GCA_041584075.1 Hydrogenophaga sp. | reverse complement strand
CGCGTTGCACCTCGGCCACGCGGGTCACGGTGCCGGCGCCCAGGTGCATGTCGGGCACGGTCTTGGCCACGGCTTCGATGGCGGCCCGCGCGGCGTCGGAACGCAGGGTGATTTCCATGACGTCGATGCCTCCTTCGAGCAGGGCATGGGCCAGCGGCACCGCGTGGGCAGGGTCGGTCAAAACGATGACAGGCACGACGCGGGATTTGAAAGCCGGGCGGGAAAAGCAGGTGGTTGTCATGGTTGTCTCGGTTTTAGGGATCAAATAAGGGTGATGAATCAGGCCGCGCTGGCCGCGGCGTGTGAACGGGTCATTGCAGCAGCGGTGAGGCGCCAGCCTCTGCGGTGCTGGCGTTGTTGCGGAACAGGCCAAACAGCTCGCGCCCGGTGCCGTGGGCATTGTGGCTGAGGTCGGGGTGCTGGACCGTGCGTGCGGCGAGCGTGGCAGCGTCCACCTCAAGCTCAAGCGTGCCCTGTTCACAATCCAGGGTGATCCAGTCGCCGTCTTGTACCTTGGCGATCGGGCCGTCGGCCAGGGCCTCGGGGCTGAGGTGGATCGCGGCGGGTACCTTGCCCGAAGCACCGCTCATGCGGCCATCGGTGACCAGGGCCACTTTGAATCCCTTGTCCTGCAGCACGGCGAGTGGCGGTGTGAGTTTGTGCAGTTCGGGCATGCCGTTCGCGCGCGGGCCCTGGTAGCGCACGACGGCGATCAGGTCTTTGTTGATTTCCCCGGCATTGAACAAGGCTAGCAGGTCCTGCTGGTCGCTGACCACGACAGCCTGGGCACGCACCACGCGGTGTTCAGGCTTCACAGCCGACACCTTGACCACGCTGCGGCCCAGATTGCCTTTGAGCAGGCGCAGGCCGCCATCGGCGCTGAAGGGGGCGCTCACGGGGCGCAGCACGGCGTCGTCGGCGCTCTTGGTGGGCACCGGGCGCCAGGCCAGCGCACCGTTGTCGAGCCAGGGCTCGTTGGTGTACGGCGCCAGGCCCTGGCCCATGACAGTGGCCACGTCGCCATGCAGCAGGCCATTGGACAGCAGCTCCTGCATCAGATAGCCCATGCCGCCAGCGGCATGGAAGTGGTTCACATCGGCGCTGCCGTTGGGGTAGACGCGGGCCAGCAACGGAACGACGGCGGAGAGTTCGGCGAAGTCGTCCCAGTCGATCAGGATGCCGGCAGCGCGCGCCATCGCCACCAGGTGCATGGTGTGGTTGGTGGAGCCGCCGGTGGCGACCAGGCCCACGATGCCGTTGACGATGGTTTTTTCCGTCACGATGTCGGCCAGACGGATGCGTTCGCTGCCGGTCTTGCCGGTGTTCTGGAAGGCGCGTTTCACCGCTTCCAGCGTCAGTGCCGCGCGCAGCTCGGTGCCAGGATTGACAAAGCTGGAACCGGGCAGGTGCAGCCCCATGATCTCCATCAGCATCTGGTTGCTGTTGGCGGTGCCGTAGAAGGTGCAGGTGCCGGGGCTGTGGTAGGCCTGCGATTCGCTTTCCAGCAAGGCATCGCGGCCCACCAGGCCCTGCGCGTATTGCTGGCGCACTTTGGCTTTGGCGTCGTTTGAGAGGCCCGAGACCATGGGGCCAGCCGGTACGAACACGGTGGACAAATGGCCGAATTGCACCGCACCCATGAAAAGGCCGGGCACGATCTTGTCGCAAATGCCCAGCATCAGCGCGGCGTCGAACACGTTGTGCGACAGGCCCACGGCGGTGGACAGGGCGATCACGTCACGCGAAAACAGCGAGAGCTCCATGCCGGCGGCGCCCTGGGTGACGCCGTCGCACATCGCCGGAACGCCTCCGGCCACCTGCGCCGTGAAGCCCAGTGTGCGCGCGTGTTCGCGGATGGTTTCGGGGTAGTGCTCGTAGGGCTGGTGGGCCGAGAGCATGTCGTTGTAGGCGCTGATGATGCCCAGGTGGGGGGCACGCTCGGCGTGGATCTTGAGCTTGTCGTTGGCGGGCAGTGCCGCCGTGGTGTGCGCCATGTTGGCGCAGCCCATGCCGCCACGCTGTGTACCAGCCTTGGCGTTTTTGGCGATGGTGTCGAGGTAGGCGGCGCGGGGGCCGGCGCTGCGGTCAATGATGCGTTGGGTGACGCTGGTGAGGGTGGGGTGCAGAGGGGTAGTCATGTCGAGGAATCCTTGTGGGGTTCAGCTCAACCACACTTGCACGTCGCAAGCAGGGCTGTTGAGCAACAGTGAAACCGGCAGGGCCGGGTTGGCGGCTTGTTTGGCCGCTTCGTAGACTTCGCGTTTTTTCTCGCCCGACAGTGGCAGGTGCACATGGCGGGCCATGAGCAGCACCGGCAAAGTGAAGGTGAGCCGGGCGTGCGGCGCGGTGGCGGGGCGCACCCAGGCGATGGGGCCTGGAGACGCCAGTGCGTTGTCGAGACCGGGTGCGGCGGGAAAGAGCGAGGCGGTGTGACCGTCTTCGCCCATGCCGAGCACGACCACGTCCAGCGGAAATCCGATGCTGCTCAAACGCTGGTTGGCAGCTTCAACCAGGCCCGACAGGGCTTCGTCGTTCAAATCGGCAGCGACGGTGTCGAACAGCGTGGCAAAGGTGACGCTGGCGGCGGGACCCTGCAGCAGGTGTTGCCGCACCAATGCTGTGTTGCTGTCGGCGTGGTCATGGGCGACACAGCGCTCGTCCACCAGCAACACCGTGACCCTGGCCCACGCCAGCGCCTGTATGCGCAATTGCTCGAACAAGGCGATGGGCGACTTGCCGCCCGACACCGCCAGCGTGGCCCGGCCGCGCTCGGCAATGGCGACGCGGAGTTCGTCGGCGATCTTGAGGGCAAGGACCGAAGGCGTGGCGTTTGGGTGTTCAGAAATCATGTGACTCGGCTCGCTGATCAACTGGGTGAAATGGCTTCGGTAGGGGCTGCCCGGAAGGGTGGGGTGGAAGGCGCGAGGTGCCTTAGGGCCTGTTCACACTATTTTTCCATCTTGGAAAAATAGTGTGAACAGGCCCTAGACCGAGGGCACCGCGGAACCGGCTTTGCCGGGCCGCCAGGGCCGCCCCCTTTGAGGGGGGCGCGTGCAGCGCGGCGGGGGTGGGCCAAGTTCGGCGGCGCGGGGGGTCAAGATTCCTCCACCCAGTAAGAGTCTTCTCTCGCCATGAGGGCCGACGAAGCCGCCGGGCCCCAGGTGCCGGCGGTGTAGGCCTTGGGCTTCTCGTCGAGTTGTCGCCAGCCCTCGATGATGGGGTCGACCCAGGTCCAGGCGGCTTCCAGTTCATCGCGGCGCATGAAGTGGGTGAGACGGCCCTTGATCACGTCGATCAGCAGGCGCTCGTAGGCCTCGGCGCGGCGCTCGGTGAAAGCCGACTCCAGGTCGAGGTTGAGGTGCACCGGACGCAGCTTCATGCCGCTGCCGGGTTCTTTGGCCATCATGTGCAACTGCACGTGTTCTTCGGGTTGCAGGCGGATCATCAGGCGGTTGACCGATTGGCGCGGCGAATCGTTGAAGATGGTGAAGGGCAGGTCTGCGAACTCGATCACGATCTCCGAGCGGCGCTCGGCCATGCGCTTGCCGGTGCGCAGGAAGATCGGCACATTGGCCCAGCGCCAGTTGTTGATGTGGGCGCGCAGGGCCACGAAGGTTTCTGTGCGGCTGTCGGACGGCACATTGTCTTCCTGCAGGTAGCCGATGGCCGACCCGTCTTTGGAGGCGCCCGCGCTGTACTGGCCGCGCACCGTGTCTCTGGCCACATCCGAGATTTTCATGGGGCGCAGCGAACGCAAGACCTTGAGTTTTTCGTCGCGCACGGCGTCGGGGTCGAGCGAGACAGGGGGTTCCATGGCGACGATGCAGAGCAACTGCAACAGGTGGTTCTGGATCATGTCGCGCATGGCGCCGGTGCCGTCGTAGAAGCCGGCGCGGCTGCCCACGCCCACGCTTTCGGCCACGGTGATCTGCACGCTCTTGATGTGCGGACTGCGCCACAGCGGCTCGAAGATGGTGTTGCCAAAACGCAGGACCATCAGGTTTTGCACCGTCTCTTTGCCCAGGTAATGGTCGATGCGGAAGATCTGTTGTTCCTGGAAGTACTGGCCCACGTCGTCGTTGATTTTTTGGGCCGAAGCCAGATCGTGACCCAGCGGCTTTTCCAGCACCACGCGGGCTTGGGCATCGATCAGCCCGGCGCCCGAAAGGTGCGCGCAGATACCGACGAACAAGGTGGGCGCCGTGGCCAGGTAGTACACACGGTCGGAGCCTGGCTGCATGGCAGCCGCCAGTGTCTGGAAGTCTTGGGCCTGGGTGGCGTCGACACAGACGTAGTTGAGGCGGGCGACAAAGCCGGCCCAGGCGCCATCGCTGAACGCCTTGGGTTCAATGAAGCCCGGCACTTTCTCTTGCAGAAAGCTTTCGAATTCGGCCCGGGCCCAGGGCTGGCGACCGAGTGCGTGGATGCGGGTTTGTTCGGGCAGGTTGTTGTGCATGTGCGCCATGTACAGCGCGGGCAACAGCTTGCGGACGGAGAGGTCGCCCAGACCGCCGAAGATCACCAGATCGAGCGGCGTGGCATGGGCAGGGGTGGGGGTTGTGTTGGCCATGTCTCGTGTTGTAGTTACTGATTCAGGTTGATAATAATGTAATTAAGTTACATACGGGTTTCTTTTTAAGCCCCTGATGAAACAACGGGTTTCAGCAGGGGCTGGGTGCGGGATGTGAAGGCCTTTCGTTGGCTTAAAGCGGTTTGAAACTGGCCTTGTTCAACTGCGTGCGGGCGTGAACCTGCTCCAGGGTCGGCGGCACGCAGCCGATTTCCTGCACACACAGGCTGGCGCTGGCGATGGCATGGCAGAGGATGTGCTCGATGTCTTGCGCGTTGAGTTGCAGCGCGGCAGCGTTGGCAGCGTTTTGCATGGCCGGGCGCTCCAGCAACGCAACCAGCATGCCGGCGAGGAAGCAGTCGCCCGCGCCAACGGTGTCGGCTACCTTGACGGGTGTGGTTTCAGTGGCCTGCCAGGCGGCGCCTTCGCGGTGCATGAGGACAGCGCCTTTCGCGCCGAGCGTCAGCGCCAGCCACTGGGCGGGTGTCTGGCGCAGCAGGGCTCGCGCGGCGACCATGGAGTCGCCCTCGCCGAATCCCAGGGTGACCAGGTCGTCGTCACTGACCTTGATGACGTGGGCCTGTCCCAAGGCGTTCATCACGCTGGTCTGGTAGGCGGCCATGTCGGGCACGATGGCGGGGCGCAGGTTGGCGTCGACCACCACCAGCTTGCCGGCGGCGCGCTGGGCGGTGAGCCAGGGCAGGTATTTGTGGGCATCGTCGGCGACCAGGGCCAGGCAACCCGTGGCGACGATCTTCAGCGATGGTTGTGAGGCGCATTGATCCCCCATTTCTTCCGCTGTCACCTGGCGGTCGGCCACCCCTTCACGGTAGAAGCTGTAGCTGGCCTTGCCATCCAGGTCGAGGCCGACAACCGCCAGCGAGGTGGGCTCGTGCGCCGGCTGTGGTTTGGCCAGGGTGACGCCGGTCAGGTGGATGGCATCGGCCATGCCGCGGCCAAAACGGTCGGCGGACAGGGGGTTGAGGTAGAGCGTGCCGACGCCCTGCAGTCCGAGGGCGCGCGTGACGTTGTACACGGCGCCGCCGTTGCAGGGACGCAGCCGGCCGTCAGCCTCCTGGATCAGGTCCATCAGGGCCTCACCTGCCGTGGCGACCTGCAAGTTGGCGTGGGGTTTGGGAAACGACATAAATAAATTGAATTGATTTATTGCTCTGTTTGCGAATATAGTGGATTCGCGCCGTGGTGCCAAGCGCAAAAAACCCGGGGTGGGGCAAGGTGACCCTGACCCGATGGCGCGTCCCCACTCTTTTGGAGATCTCAATCCCATGCCTGCTCAAAGCCCCGTCGATCACACCGAACCTGCGGATGTCGGGGCGCGCTTGAAGCAACGCGGCTCGAACCATGTGGGGATGCGGCAGTTCAACGAGCGCGTGGTCTTGCAGGCGCTGCGGGCCCACGGTCCAACACCAAAGGCAGAACTTGCGAGGCTCACGGGTTTGACCGCCCAGACCATTGGCCTGATCACGGCCCGGCTGGACGAAGACGGGTTGCTGGTCCGGCAGGCACCGGTGCGGGGACGGGTGGGCCAGCCTTCAGTGCCCCTGGGATTGAATCCAGATGGCGCTTTTGCCGTCGGCATCAAAATAGGGCGCCGCAGTGCCGACTGGTTGCTGGTGGACTTCACCGGTCAGGTGCGGCAACGCCTTGTCCTGCAATACCCGTTTCCGGATGCGTCGGTGTTGTTGCCCGCCCTCGAAGCCAATTTGAGCCAGTTGCTGGACGGTCTGGGCCCCTTGCGCGAGCGGGTGGTGGGTGTGGGTGTGGCGGCGCCGTTTCAGATGGGAGGCTGGCACCGCATGCTGGGCCTGACCGATGCGCAGTCCAGCGAGTGGAACGCGCTGGATCTGGGTGCGCAGGTGCAGGGGATGACCGAGTTGCCGGTGAGCTTTGCGAAAGACACGTCGGCGGCCTGTGTTGCCGAACTGCTGCAGGGCCAGGGGCGGGACATACCCAGCTTTCTGTACCTGTTTCTGGACACCTTCATCGGTGGTGGTCTGGTGATCCATTCGCACCTGCACAGGGGCCAGCATGGCAACGCAGGCGCTGTGGCATCTTTGCCCTTGCGGGTGGCTGCCGCCGGGGACGGCGTGCCCCCGCAACTGGTGAGCCAGGCCTCGCTGTGGGATCTGGAGCAGCGTTTTCGAGCGCATGGGCTCGACCCCATGGCGGCGTATGACGAGCGTGCCATGCAAGCGCCCTGGTTGCCGCATACACAGGCGTGGCTGTCAAGCGCGGCCCTGGCACTGGCGCAATGCATCGTCGCCGGTACGGCATTTCTGGATCTGGATGCGGTGGTGATCGATGGTGTCGTTTCGCACGGCCTGCTGCAATCGTTGCTGGCCCAGACCCGTGAGTCGCTGAAGGCCTACAACATGGAAGGCTTGCAGGCCTTGCCCAGACTGGTGAGCGGCAGCATTGGTTCGGACGCCCGTGCCCTGGGCGGGGCGCTCTTGCCTTTGCACACCAGCTTTGCGCCCGATCGGGACATTTTCTTGAAGGCCTGAGCTGTCGGCGCGCGTGGACCGTTTGGCTCAGGCGAGGGTGACCCTGTCCAGTCTCTTGGATGCGCCCAGCAACGCAGGCGATTGTTTGGCCTCGATCACCCACACGGGCACCGCCCTGAGCTGGTGCTCAAAACGGCCTTTGTGTTCGAAGCGCTCGCGAAACGCCGAGCTGTCGATGAGCATCCCCAGGCGCGGCAAGATGCCGCCGCCGAGAAACATGCCACCCCACGCGCCCATGGTCAAAGCGAGGTTGCCGGTCACGCTGCCCAGAAAGGCAAAGAACAGTTTCAGCGCCTCCCGTGCTCGGGTATCTTGTCCGCTCGTCGCCCACTGGGTCACTTCGGCTGCGCTGGGGAGCTGGTCGGGCCATTGCCCGTTGTCCCGCTGGGTGAGCGCGCCGTACAGATTGCCCAGGCCTTGCCCGCTCACGGCCCGCTCGGCTGAAACATGGCCATAGCGCGCCCACAGCAGCGCCAATACGTTTTGTTCATGGGGGTTCGTTGCGGGCAGCGTGACGTGGCCGCCTTCGCCTTGCAGCGGCCACCAGCCACCCTGCCCATCGGGCACCAGCCCCGACACCCCCAGTCCGGTGCCTGGGCCGATCAAGCCCAGCGCGGTGGTGCTTTGCCCGGCACATGCGCCGGGCAAACCGCCCACCTGCCGCAAATCGCTGGCGGGCAAGTGGGGCAGGGCCAGGGCCAGGGCGGTGAAATCGTTGAGCAATTCCAGACGCTGAACGCCCAGGGACGCTTTCAGGGCAGCGATGGAGAAGGACCAGTCGTGGTTGGTCATCTGCACCCGGTCACCCTGGATGGGGTTGGCGATCGCGATCGAGGCGAGCACGGGTCGCTGCACCGGTGCCTGCAGACCGAGGTAATGCTCGATCGCATCACCGAGCGTGGCGTGATCGGCGCAGGGCAGTGTCTGAATGCGTTCGATCGCGCCTTGTGGTCCGGCTTGCAAGGCAAAGCGGGCGTTGGTACCGCCAACGTCGGCGAGCAGGCGAAGGTCGGATGCAGGAGCTGCGGAGGGGTGAGACATGCAAAAAAAGTGAGCGATGTTGAAAAAGGGTAGCCAGGCCGGGGTCCTGTCCGGCACTGACATCACGGGACAGGCGGGTCGTTGGTGTGCCTGGTGTGCCAGGGGTGGTGGGCGAGCCCCCTGCCGAGTGTCCCACGTCAATGGGCAGTTTCCCCATGCGTCGACCCACGGCCGACGGGCACGTGCGGGCGACCGCGCGCGAAAAACCTGGATCAGTGCTGCAAAAAGGCAAAGCCCCAGGGGGCCATGCGCAGCACCGATCCCTGGAGGTGGGCACCGGTCGCACCGCAGCGGGCGTGGAGGCCGGCGGCTTCCCAGCCAGCGGGCAGGTGCCACTCCACGGTTTGCGCACTGAAATTGAAAGCGCACAGCATGCGTTGCCCGGGTGAGGAGCGCACGTAGGCCAATACCTGTTGATGCACCGGCTGGAGTGCCATGTCGCCGTGAATCAGGGCGGGCTGGTCGCGGCGCCAGTGGAGCAAACGCCTGAAGTGGGCCAGGGTGGAGTCTTCATCGGTGCTTTGTTGCTCGACCGACAAGCCCTGGTGTTCCGGCGCAACCGGCAACCAAGGTTTGCCGGTGGAAAAGCCGGCGTGGTCTGCGAGGGACTGCCAGGGCATGGGGGTGCGGCATCCGTCGCGGCCCTTGAATTCGGGCCACATGGTGATGCCATAGGGATCTTGCAGGTCTTCGAAGGCGATGCTGGCTTCTGGCAGGCCCAGCTCTTCGCCCTGGTAAATGCAGACGGTGCCGCGCAGGCTGGCCTGGAAAGCCACCGCCATGCGGATCAGCTGGGGATCGGGCTCTTCGCCGCCCCAGCGGGTGGCCGAGCGCACCACATCGTGGTTGGACAAGGCCCAGCAGGGCCAGCCATCGCGCACTTCGGTGGCGAAGCGCTGCAAGACGCCGTGCAGGAAGGGGGCACTGTGGGCCTCACCGAGAAAATCGAAGCAATAGGCCATGTGCAGGCGGGCTTCACCGTTGGGACCGCTTCGCGTGTACTCGGCCAGCCGGGCCAGGCCGTCGTCGTCACCGATTTCGCCCACCATGGTGGTGTCGGGGTATCGATCGAGCAGGGCGCGCAGCCGCTGCAGAAACCCCAGGTTCTCCGGTTGGCTTTTGTCGTGAACGTGAAACTGCCGTGCGTAGGGGTTGAAAGGATTGACGGCAGGATCGGGGTTGCCCGGGTCGGGTGCACCGCGCCCCGGGTTGTCGCGCAGCTGGGCATCGTGGAAATAAAAATTGGCCGTGTCCAGCCGGTAACCGTCCACACCCATGTCCAGCCAGAACTTCACCGTGTCCAGCAATGCCTGCTGTACTTGCTCGTTGTGAAAGTTCAGGTCCGGCTGCGAGCTCAGGAAATTGTGCAGGTAGTACTGGCAGCGCCGCGTGTCCCATTGCCAGGCGCTGCCGCCAAAAATGGAGAGCCAGTTGTTGGGTGGCGTGCCATCGTGTCGGGCATCGGCCCACACGTACCAGTCGGCGCGCGGATTGTGGTGGCTGCTGCGGCTCTCCTTGAACCAGGGGTGCTGGTCGCTGGAGTGCGACAAAACCAGATCGATCATGACCTTGAGGCCCAGGCTGTGGGCGCGGGCCAGCAAGGTTTTGAAGTCTTCGAGTTGGCCAAACATCGGGTCCACGTCGCAGTAGTCGCTGACGTCGTAACCGAAGTCTTTCATCGGGCTTTTGAAGAAGGGCGATATCCAGATGCCATCGGCGCCCAGTTCGGCGATGTGCTCCAGCCGGCGGGTGATCCCGGGCAAGTCGCCGATACCGTCGCCGTTGCTGTCCTGAAAGGAGCGCGGGTAAATCTGATAGATCACACCGCCGCGCCACCAGCCGTTGTTGGATGCTTTGTCAGAAGCTTGCATGGGGAATACGTTGAGAAGGATAAGGGTGGGTGAACGATGGGGTCAGACAGGCGGTCGGAAAGGCCGTTTGGCCCGTGCCATGCTCGCCGTGTCAGCCTGCCGCGAGGGCATGCTCGCGCATGTGTTTTTGCAACCAGCGTGCACTGGCTTTGGGTGTGCGTTGCTGGGTGGCGTAGTCCACGTGGACCACACCAAATCGCTGCGTGTAACCCTGCGCCCATTCAAAGTTGTCGAGCAGGCTCCAGACGTAGTACCCGCGAACGTCGATGCCAGCGGCGACCAGCCGCGCCAGCTCGACCAGATGGCTTTCGAGGTACTTCTGGCGCATCCCGTCATGGCATTCGCCATGGGTCAGTCCTGTGTTGTCGGCCGCGCCGTTTTCGGTGATCCAGATCGGAGGCAAAGGCCAGCGCTTGGTGAGGTTCCGCACTATCCGTCCCAGGCCTTCCGGGAAGATTTCCCATTCGATGTCGGTCAGCGGGCGTGCGCTTCCCGTGGGCTGCACGAAGGCGTATCCGCGCTGTTCCTCATACGGGCTCACCGGGGCCCGGGCCACCGAACGGGTGTAGTAGTTCAGTCCGATGAAGTCCAGCGGCTGTGCGCAAATCGCCAGGTCGCCCGGCTGGCGCACGGGGCCCAGGGAACCGATCTGGGCGCACATCTCGGCTGGCCACTCCCGGCCAAACAGGGGGTTGAGAAACACGTCGTTGCGTTCCAGCTCAGCCAGGCGGGCAGCTTGCCTGTCACCGTCGGTGTCTCGGGCTGGATCGCAGAGTTCGGGGTTGAGCACGATGCCCAGCGCCGTGTCGCTGCGAACACTGCGCCAGGCCTGCATGCCCAGGCCGTGCGCCAGCATCAGGTGGTGGGCCGCCGCCAGGGAAGCCTGCCGGTTGCGCTGCCCGGGTGCGAAGACGCCCAGGTCGTATCCCAGAAAGGCGCTGCACCAGGGCTCGTTCAGGGTGGCCACTCGCGGCAATGCATCGCCCAGTTCGCGTGCCACCAGTGCGGCGTAGTCGGCAAAGCGGTGGGCTGTTTCCCGGTTGAGCCAGGCACCTTCCAGGTGTGAAGGCAAGTCCCAGTGGAACAGCGTGGCGTTTGGTGTG
>JBFHEQ010000056.1:0-11222 GCA_041584075.1 Hydrogenophaga sp. | reverse complement strand
TTGGGGCTGGCGATGATGGCGTTGCCGTACAGTTTCACGCCGTAGTCGGCGTACGGCATCATGACCACGTCGGCGGCCTTGACGCCGCGGGCTTCAAGGTTGAGCAGCGAGGTGAAGCCAAAGCCGGTGATGGCGTCGATGTCACCGCGCACCAGCATGGTTTCGCGCAACGGCGGGTCCATGGAGGTCCAGGTCACGTTGTCGACCTTGTTGGCCTTCTGGAAGATGGGGAAAGCCTTGCGGCCGGCGTCGAACACCGGCGCACCCAGCTTCTTGCCGATCAGGTCGGCGGGCTTGGTGATGCCGCTCTTCTTCAGCGCGAGCACGGCCGCCGGCGTGTTGTTGTAGACCATCATCACGGCCACGGGCTTGTTGGGCGCGTCCGGGTTGTTGGCGTGGAACTCCATCAGGGCCGCCATGTCGGCAAAACCCATGTCGTAGGTGCCCGATGCCACGCGGGTGACGGTGCCACCCGAGCCGTTGCCCGAGTCGATGGTCACGTCCAGGCCGGCGTCCTTGAAATAGCCTTTGGCGGCCGGTTGCAGAAACAGGGCGGCCGGGCCCTCGAAACGCCAGTCGAGCTGGAACTTGATGGCCGTCTCGGCGTGGGCGCTGCCGAAGGCGGCGATGGCGGCCAGGGCTGCGGTGGTCTTGATGAGGTGGCGCTTGTTCATGGGGTCTCCAGTGGGTGAGAGCGTTGGGTATGGCGAGCCAGACCGGTGTTCGGGATGAGCAATATTGGTGCCAGCCGTACCGTCTGGGCGGGGTGTGAGGGAGGGTGGGACGATGGATGGCTACAGGATGGGTAGACACATACTTGGCGCTTGGCGCTTCCCCGTCATCCCGATTAACCCTGAAACGGTGCGTACACGAATGCACCGTGATGGTGCGTCTGGGGCGTTCTCGCGCCAGCGATCCTGGCGGGTCGGGTCCTGGGCCTGTCAATGGGCCACTTCGCGCTGGTGGCTGTCGGCGGAGCGTGGCGGAATGTCCCCCTTGCTGACACGGTCACTGCTGGTGAAAACGGTGGCCTTCATTTAACATGCATAACAAATACATGTTTAAGGAGTGCTCATGGATCACCTTGCCCAAACCGGATCACCTCACGGCCGGAAACCGGTGGCCCTGCCGCAGCGTCGCGCTGATGACGACCGCCGCGCAGAGGCTTGGTGTGGCCAGGCCTTTGACGTGATCAGCGTGCGCGGGTTTCAGGACCTGGTTGCATGCATCGCCAGCCCGTTGTCATGCAGCCCCCTGGTGCGGCCCCCCTGCCAGCAGACCTTCACATCCGGATCCCAGTCATGACCCTTGTTGAACAGGCACAACCGCTGACCCAGGCCCTGCAGCAGACCTATCGCCACGGTTTCGTGACCGAAGTGGAAAGCGATTCGCTGCCGCCCGGGCTGGACGCCGGCACCGTGCGCGCCATTTCGTTGCGCAAGCGCGAACCCGAGTTTTTGCTGAAATGGCGCCTGGCCGCATTGGAGCGCTGGCAATCCATGACCCCACCCGACTGGGGCCAGCTGCGCATGGAACCCCTGAACTTCCAGGCGTTGAGCTATTTCTCTGCACCCAAATCTCAGAAGAACGGCCCAAAAAGCCTGGCCGAGGTCGATCCCAAGCTGCTGGAGACCTACGAAAAACTCGGCGTGCCGCTGCATGAGCGGGCAAGGCTGGCGGGGGTGGCGGTCGATGCGGTGTTCGACTCTGTGTCGGTGGGCACCACGTTCCGTGAGCAACTGGCCGAAGTGGGCGTGATCTTCTGTTCGTTTTCCCACGCGGTGCAACACCACCCGGAACTGATCGAGCGCTACCTGGGCACGGTGGTGCCGCAGGGTGACAACTTCTACGCCGCGCTGAACTCGGCGGTGTTTTCCGATGGCTCTTTTGTCTACATCCCCCAGGGGGTGCGTTGCCCGATGGAGCTGTCTTCGTACTTCCGCATCAACGCGGCCAACACCGGGCAGTTTGAGCGAACGCTGATCATTGCCGAGGAGGGCAGTCAGGTGAGCTACCTGGAAGGCTGCACCGCGCCACAGCGCGACGAACATCAGTTGCACGCAGCGGTGGTTGAACTGGTCGCCCACGACGATGCCCACATCAAATATTCGACGGTGCAGAACTGGTACCCCGGCGACGAACAGGGCCGCGGCGGTATCTACAACTTCGTCACCAAGCGCGGCTTGTGCGAAGGCCAGCGTTCGCACATCGCCTGGACCCAGATCGAAACGGGCTCGGCCATCACCTGGAAGTACCCCAGCGTGGTGCTGCGCGGCGACGACTCGAGCGGCGAGTTCCATTCGATCGCCGTCAGCAACCACTTTCAGCAGGCCGATACCGGCACCAAGATGATCCATCTGGGCCGCAACACCAAGAGCCGCATCGTCTCCAAAGGCATCAGCGCCGGCCACGCGCACAACAGCTACCGTGGCCTGGTGCGCATCGCCCCGACCGCAGCTGGCGCGCACAACCACACCCAGTGCGATTCGCTGCTGATCGGCCCCGACTGCGGCGCCCACACCTTCCCGTACATCGATGCCGCGCGCGATGACGCGGTGGTGGAACACGAAGCCACCACCACGCGAATCTCCGAAGAGCGCCTGTTCTATTGCCAGCAGCGCGGGATTGACCCGCAGGAAGCCACGGCACTCATCGTGGGCGGTTTCTGCCAGGCGGTGCTCAACGAGCTGCCCATGGAATTTGCGCTCGAGGCCAAGGCACTTCTGGCCGTTTCCCTCGAAGGCGCCGTCGGCTGAACGTCGCCCCGACATGTCTCCCACACCCTATCCAGAACCATCCATCATGAAAACCTCTGAACCCCTTTTGCAGGTACGCGACCTGCGTGTCGACGTCGGTGGGCGCCACGTGCTCAAGTCGATTTCGCTCGATGTTCCGGCCGGTGCGCTGGTGGTGCTCATGGGCGCCAATGGCAGCGGCAAGAGCACGCTGGGCCTGACGCTGGCCGGCCATCCGCGTTACACCGTGATCGGTGGCGAGGCCCGGTTTGCCGGCCAAAACCTGTTGACGCTGACCCCCGAAGAACGCGCCCGTTCAGGGCTTTTTGTCTCGTTTCAGGCACCGCCCGAGATCCCCGGCGTGAAGAACAACCTGTTTATCCGAACGGCCCTCAATGCGGTGCGCGACGCGCGCGGCGAAACTCCGCTCGATGCGTTCGATTTTCTGGGCGATGCGCGTGCCGCCGCCACCCGGCTGGGACTGCCCGAGGCGATGCTGGCGCGCCCGGTCAACGACGGTTTCTCCGGTGGGGAGCGCAAGCGCAACGAGCTGTTGCAGCTGGCCCTGCTGCGCCCCAGGCTGGCGCTGCTCGACGAAATCGATTCGGGCATGGATGTGGACGGCACCCGCGCGGTGGTCGACCTCGTGCAATCGCTGCGGGCGCAGGGCACCGCCTTTGTGGTGGTCTCGCACTACCTGCATCTGATCGAGGCACTGCAACCCGACGCGGTCCTGCGCCTCGACCAGGGCTGCATTGCCGAGACCGGTGACCTGGCCCTGGCGCGGGGGATTGCGCGCTCCGGATTTGCGCGCACCGCCGACGCGCTGGAGGTTTGAGCATGGACCAAGCACGTGCCGATAGCCTGGATGCCCGGGACAGGTTGAACCGTTTCGGCTGGATTCCTCGCAGCGCCGAGGCTTTTCGGCACCTGCCGCCGCCGGCAGGGGCTGTCTGGCTGGGTGAAGATGCCGATGCTGCCGCGGCCGGCTGCGACGCTCATCCACTGAGTGGCGCGGGCTGGACGCTGCACCCGCTGGGTCATACCCCGCAAGGCCTTGTCGACGCCCGCTGGCTCGACGCTGCCGACCCGGCGCAGCGCAGAGAGCTCTTCGCAAACCTGCCCTTGCCCTTCCACCCCGACCGAGTCGCCTCATTGAGCGACATCGATGAACGCGATGCGGCACCGTTTGCCTGGGTGCACCGCGCGCTGTGCCGCCACGGCCTGCGGCTGCGTGTGGGTGGCGATGCGTCGGCCGGCCGGGGTGCGTCCGACACCGTGTGGGTTCAACTGCGCCACCAGCCACGCAGTGCCGTTGAAGCGCCGATGCTGGTGATCGAGGTACAGGCCGGCGTGCACTGCGTGCTGGTGGAAACCCACGACCGCGAAGCCGTCGCCTGTGAGCAGCCGGTGGTGCAGAACTTGCATGCCCACATCCGGCTGGGGAGGGGCGCGACCCTGCAGCACCTGCGCAGTGTCAGGCCAGGCGCCTGCGACCGTGTCGCTCACCATCTGCAGGTGAACGTGGGGCAGGATGCCCGGTATGAGCAGGGCCTGATCGCCACCGGTGGCCGGTACCACCTGCAACGCCAGGTGGTCGAGCTGGACGGTGACCGTGCGGTGGCCCACGCCGCTGGCCTGCAGCTGGCGGCAGGCGCCGATGTTGAACAGCAGGTGCGCATGTTGCACACGGGGGCGTGCACCCGCAGCCACGTCGAGACATTGGCGCTCGCCAGCGGTGCGGCGCGCGCGGTGGTCAACGCCCACACCCGCATCGCACCCGGCGCTGCCGACGCCCAGGTGCGCCAGCGGCTGACCGGTGTGCCCACCGGCGGCCAGCCCAGGCTGGTGTTGCGCCCACACCTTGAAATCCACCACGACCAGGTGCAGGCGAGCCATGGCGCCACCTGGGGCGCTTTGCCCGAAGATGCGCTGTTCTACGCCCGCCAGCGTGGCCTGGACGAACGCACTGCGCGCGGCCTGATCATGGAGGGCATGGCCAGCGCCCTGTTCGCACGCGCATGGGATGATCCGTCGCTGATTGCGCCGCTGGGTCTGGACACCCTGTTGCGTCAAACCGTGGCCCGGCACCTCTCTGATATCGAAACCGCCCGCGGGGAGGCCCGGCATGGGTGAAGCACTGCAGATCGACCGCGGCGCGCTGGAGGCCCTGCGCGCCGACTTTCCCATCCTTGCCCAACCCGTCAATGGCAGGGCTCTTGCCTACCTCGACAACGCCGCCACCACCCAGATGGCGCTCCCGGTACAGCAGGCCATACGCGCGTTCGAGCAACACGACAGGGCCAACATCCACCGGGGTGTGCACACCCTGAGCCAGCGCGCCACCGACGCCTTCGAGTGTGCCCGCTGCGACCTCAAACGTTTTGTCGGCGCTGGGCCGGCCCATGAACTGGTGTTCACCTCGGGCACCACCGACGCCCTGAACATGGTCGCCCACGGCCTTTCCACCGCAGGCGTCCGGCCCGCCTGGCTGCAGGCCGGTGACGAGATCGTGGTCAGTGGCCTGGAGCACCATGCCAATCTGGTGCCCTGGCAACAGGTGGCGCGGCGCACTGGTGCGGTGTTGCGGGTGCTGCTGCCCGATGAGCAGGGGCGGTTGCACACCGGTGACCTCAAGCGCCTGCTCAGCCCACGCACCCGCGTGCTGGCGCTGACCGCCTGCGCCAACGCCACCGGCGAACGTCCACCTTATGAGGCCTTGCTTGAACTCGCGGCCGACGCCGGCGCACTGACGGTGCTCGATGCGGCCCAGGCTGTGGCCCATGGCGTGCCCGATGTGTCGGCGCTGTCCTGCGATTTCATGGCATTTTCAGGCCACAAGATGTATGGACCGATGGGGACGGGTGTGCTGGTGGGCAAACGCGCCGCACTGGAGCAGCTGGAACCCCTGCGCTACGGCGGCGACATGGTGGCCTGGGTCAGCGCCACCGAGGCCAGCTTTGCCGAACTGCCCGCAAGGCTCGAAGGCGGCACGCCCAACGTGGCGGGCGCGATAGGCATGGCGGCCGCGGCCGGATTCATCGACCGGGCCGGGCGCGAACGCATCGACGTTCACCTCGGTGCGCTGCGCGAGCACGCTGCCGTCGGGCTGGCCGCATTGCCGGGCATCACCGTGCTCTCTGCCCACAGCACAGCGTCGGCCATCGTCTCGTTTGCTGCCGACGGTGTGCACCCGCACGACATGGGTACCTTGCTCGACGAACAGGGCATCGCGGTGCGCACCGGTCACCATTGTGCGCAGCCGCTGCTCGAACACCTGGGCCTGGGGCCCACCACCCGCGCCTCGTTTGCGCTCTACAACACCCATGCCGAGGTCGAGCGTCTGCTCGCGGGTGTGGCACATGCCTTGAAAGTGCTCAGATGACGACCCCACGCTCGCCAGACCCGCTGACCCCGACCGGACGATCAACCTCCATGACACAACCGGGCAGCCGCGACGCGGGTGCAGAAACCGCCGCCGAACTCGACCTCTACCAGGATGTGGTGATGGACCACAAGCGCGCGCCGCGGCACTTCGGCACTTTGCCCGAGTCCACGCACCAGGCCCGTGGCCAGAATCCGCAATGCGGTGATGATCTGCAAGTGGCCCTTGTGCTGGACCACGGGCGTGTGAGCGACATCCGGTTCAACGGCCAGGGCTGTGCGATCTGCATCGCCTCAGCGTCCATGATGTCCGAGGCGGTGCTGGGGCAGGACGTGGCGCTGGCACAAGCGCTGCAAGCCCGCTTTCGCGCCGTTCTCACCGGCCAGATGGCGTCGGAAACCGCCGAGCTGGGCAAACTGGTCAGCCTGGCCGGCGTGCGCCGGTATCCCAGCCGCATCAAGTGCGCCCTGCTGGGCTGGCACGCGCTGATGCACGCGCTGGGCGAGCAGACACCGGACAGCGCCGAAGGTGCCAACAGCGTGCAGGACGCCGGGGGAGACTCACCATGAGCAAACCACGTGAGCGCGTGATGGTCACGCGCGAGGTGGGCGTGACCTGTGTGCCCGATGGGCAGCCCGTTGATCTGGAGCCTGGCACGCTGGCGCAGATCACCCAGGCCCTGGGGTCGTCGTTCACCTTGCTGGTTGACGGGCAACTGATGCGGCTGGCGGGTGCAGATGCCGATGCCATCGGCAAGCCCGTGCCCGTCGCGCCGGTGCTGCCGGCGGACATGAGCCCGGAGGGCCTGCGTGGCTGCGTCTGGCAAACCCTCAAGACCTGCTACGACCCGGAGATCCCGGTGGACATCGTGGAGCTCGGCCTGGTCTATGTCTGTGATGTACTGCCCCTGGATGACGGCGGGTACGGCATTTCGATCAAGATGACCCTGACCGCGCCGGGCTGTGGCATGGGGGATCTCCTGGGCGATGAAATCCATGAGAAGCTGCTTGCATTGCCGCAAGTTGAGGAGGTCCATCTGGACTTCGTCTTTGACCCGCCCTGGGACCGTTCGCGGATGTCCGAGGCAGCGTTGTTGTCCCTCGGGCTGTGAAGGAATGATCGGGGCCAGAAGCCCCATCGCATCCGACAGGCGCAGGCCGTCGGTTCGCGGCCTGACGGACTGGCGTGGCGCTGGCGCCAGCCGCTTGCGCCCGCCCGATTCGCGCAGCCTCCCCATCCGCCTCGATGGCGCTGTGTTCGCCCCTGGCAACGGAAACGGATCGCTTGAAAAAGTCCTGGTCGACGGGCCGGGATTCAGGCCAGCTCGATGATCAGCGTGGGATCAAAGGTCTTGTTTTCCACCTCTCCCTTGCGCGCATACCCCCTTGGATTGGCGATCACCCGGGTGCGTCCGACCGGATAGTCACAACTGTGGTGCACGTGTCCATGCAGCCACAGCGCGGGCTCCCAGCGTTCAATCTGTGCCTCCAGGTCGGACACAAAACAGGCATTCAGGGGAGAACCCGCAAACTGTGGAGCGATGCTGCCGCGCGCCGGTGCAAAGTGGGTGATGACCACGGTCGGTCCCGCATGGGGGATGGCGAACTGTTGTTCGAGCCAAGCCACGGAGCGGTCGAACAGCTGCTGGGCCACGGCGGGTGTGAACAGGTCGTCGAAGTCGGGTGCCACGCGGATGCGAGAGAAGTCGCGCACCAGGCTGGCGGCCTGTTCCAGGCCAAGGGCACGCTGTTCAGCGGAATCGAACAGGCGGAAGTCCGACCAGAGCGTACAGCCCAGGAAGCGCACGCCCTGGTGGTGCCAGACATCGTGTTCAAGCACGCGCACACCACTGCCTTCGGCCTGCCGGCGCAACGCATGCACGGTGCTGATCAGGTCGCTGCCGTAAAACTCATGGTTGCCGGCGACGAACAGCGTGGGGGTGTCGCGGAACTGGCGTGACCATTCCATGGCGCCCGCCGGGCGGTGCAGGTCGCCGGCGATCACCACCACATCGGCATCAATGCTTGGCGCGGGCATGGGCTGCACCGAGAGGTGCAGATCGGACAACAGGGCAATTCTCATGGGGAAATCCTTTCATGCCGAGAGCAGACTGCTTTCGGCACGGGATTGTCCTGGGTTTTGCGAGGCTTGGTAGCGTGTGCGCTTGACGGACGGAACGCCTTTGCTCGATGAGCAAAGGCGAAGAGGCACCGTGCTCCAGGTCAGCCCCGGTCGTCGGAGCATCGGTGCACTGGCGTCGCTGGGTCAACGCTCAAGCTGGTCGCGTTTGTCCTGTACCTCGCTCCACTCATCGGCGTCGGGCAAGGCGGGCTTGGTCCGGGTGATCGGTTTCCACTTGAGCGCCAGCTCGGCATTGAGGGCCGTGAAGTCCAGCTGGTCTTTGGGCACATCCTCTTCGGCGTAAATCGCTGAAACCGGGCATTCCGGCACACAGACGGCGCAGTCGATGCACTCGTCCGGGTCGATCACCAGGAAGTTCGGCCCTTCACGGAATGCGTCGACAGGGCAAACGTCGACGCAATCGGTGTACTTGCAGCGAATGCACGCTTCGGTCACCACAAAGGTCATGCTCTTGTCTCCGTTCAGCCGCCGCAGGAGCCGCAGCAGGAGTCCACTCCATGAACGGGCTTGGTCGCGGCCGGCTTGGCAATCTGGACCCGCCATTGGGAAGGCCCGCTCTCCAGGGGGTTCCATTCGTAGGCGCCGAAAAGCCCACTCTCGAATTGTCCACGCAGTGGCTCGGGGTTGTGGTCGTTGATGAGTTCCATGGCCTCGCCGGGCAGCAAAGCTTTGAACGTCGAGAACACCAGTGGGTGGCGTTCCCGCGGGGCGAGCGTGCGCAGGTCGATGGAGGGGGCGGTTGTCGTGGTGTTCATGAGTGGTTGCTTCCTGTCTTGATGAAAGATAAAGATGAAAACTGAAAAAGGCGAAAGGGATCCGTGGCTTGAGTGATGCTCAGCCGTCCTTGCCATCAAAGCGGGTCTTGAGCAGCCAGGGGGTGTAGATGAAGAGGTAGATCGCAAAAGCCGCTGTCCATGCGATGGCTGCGACCACCAAGGCCGTGGGCAGCCATTGCGGCATGGCCAGTGGCACCAGCACACGCACCGCAGCCGCGGCCATCACAAGGAGGTAGGCCGCGATTTCCGGGCGGGACACTTGCAGCATGCGTCCGGTGTGGCCGCGGGCGGTGCGGGTGATCATGCCGATGATGAGACCGGCGGTGGCGCCAATGGCCAGGGCGTGGACGCCGGCTGTGGCACCGATCCAGCCGAACAGGGCCATGGCCAGCAAGGCCAGACCCAGTGGAATCCAGGCGTACGACAGGTGCAAGATCCAGAGGATGGGCCGGTGCCGGGTGATGGCTGGCCGCCATTGCAACAAGCGCACAACGTGGGCCACGGCCGCCAGCGAAAAAGCAAGGCCACCCAACGTGTTCCAGGCGGTCGTGGCGGGGGCCAATACCCACAGCAGCAGGGCCAGCGCGGTGAAGCCCAGCGTTGCCCGTTCGACCGAGGCTCGCACATTGAGCTTCAGGCCGGGGGTCGCGCTCATGGTGAAGGCCGGGATCACCCGGCCGGCGATCACACTTTCAATCATCACGATCAACGAGAGTGCCGCGTACAAAGGGGTGAGTGGGCTGGTGTCCAGAAGGCCGGTCACGACCAGGTGGAAAGCGCCGTTGGCCAGCGCGAGCAATATCAGCATTGCAGCCAGGGGCAGGTTGCGCCGATTGCCGGCTTGCAACAGCAGGCGGGTGAGCACCGCAGCCACCAGCGGCAACAACAACAGATCCAGCGCAGCGTAGACCGCATACGGCCCGGTGATCGCAGCCACACGTGCGGCGAGCCACAACAAAGCCAGTGCTCCCAGGGATGCTCCCCGAGGGGTGGCCAGCCCGGTCCAGGCTCTGACCGCGGTCAGCAGGAACCCCAGGATGACCGCGACGGCAAAGCCGAACAGCATTTCGTGGGCGTGCCACAGCAGCGATGGCAGTGCCAGGCTGAGGTTCCACTGACCCAGGAAAAGCATCACCCACAGCGGGATGGCCAGGAGTGCGAACGAAGCGGCGCCCAGGTAGAAGGGGCGAAAACCCAGGCGCAACACGGGCCAGCCAGGCAGCTTCGTGGCGGGCTGGGCTGACGCGCCCGTGTGGCTGGCGATCGGCAAGGAGGTGCGGGACATGGTGTTGGCGGACAGGCGGCGCTTGGCGACGCGTCGGAGCATCCGTTAATGAAGTATGTTTGATGCATGTTAAAGTTTTTGCGGAAATAAATCAATACACTGCATGCATGTTTAAAGGGTCTTTATGCGTCTTGCCGAATACACCGACTACACGCTTCGTGTGCTGATGTACTGCGCAGCCAGGCCTCAGCAGCTGGTCACGATTGGCGAGCTCGCCGAGCATCACCAGGTGTCCAAGAACCACCTGATGAAGATCGTCAACGATCTGGCGCGTCAGGGCATTCTGGAAACCACGCGAGGGCGGGGTGGAGGCCTGCGGCTCATGAAAGACGCAGGGAAGATCCGCGTGGGCGATGTGGTTCGCGCATCGGAGACCGATTTCCGGCTCGTTGAGTGTTTTGATCCCGAGTCGAACCAATGCACCCTCAGTCCGTCATGCCGGCTGAAGGGGCTGTTCCACGATGCCTTGAATGCCTACTTCAAGGAGCTTGACGCCATGACAGTGGCCGAGCTCACGGCACCTGGACTTTGCAAGGCCGCTGCGGGCGCCGGGGCTCCGGTTTCGGACGCGGTGCTGGCACCCGTGGCCGCTCCGATGAACAGCACACAGACATCAGGCCGGCGCAACGCCCTGCGCTCGAAAATGGCCTGATGACCTCCCCCCCCATCCGTTTTCACCTCAAGGAGTCCCCATGACACAAGCCCCTATGCACCTTTCGCCCGAAGCCATTTATCCGTTCGATGCCCGGGGTGTGGCCAAGCGCTTTCGCCATGCCGCCATCTTCGGTGCGCTGGACTCGCTGCATCCCGGGGAAACCATGCGCTTCGCCAACGACCATGACCCGCTGCCCTTGCTGGCGCAGATCGGGCAACGATATGGTGAAAGGGTTCGAGTGACC
>JBFHEQ010000055.1:0-11345 GCA_041584075.1 Hydrogenophaga sp. | reverse complement strand
GCCTAATACTTCAGAAATAACTAAAATATTCGATGAAATACGCACACTCAGTAATGATGTAATATTCCACTACATTCTTTTCGATGGAATAAATGATTCAGCTGATGATATATGAGGCCCATGCCAAGCTGAGCAAGCGCCTGGCCAGCCGGGTCAAGCCCCCGTCTGACAAGCCGGTGAAAAAGCCATCGGTGGACACGTTGGCCTGGCAGGCGGCCGGTTTGCATTGCAGTGCCAACGAGCGACGTGCGGACGAAGCCAGTCGGGACGTTGAGGCCTGGCTGAAGTGCAAGTACATGCGCGAGCACCTGGGTGAAGAATTTTCGGGTGTGGTGAGTTCAGTGACCAGTTTCGGCTTGTTTGTGACCTTGGACGCCATGTATGTGGAAGGCCTGGTCCACATCACCGAGCTGGGTGGTGAGTACTTCCGGTTCGATGAGGCGCGCCAGGAGTTGCGTGGCGAACGTACGGGTATCCGCTACGCGCTAGGGACCAAGGTGAACGTGCAGGTCAGCCGGGTTGATCTCGATGGCCGGCGCATCGACTTCCGTCTGGTGACGGGTGAGGATGAGCTCTTGCTCCGCGCCATGCGCGACAAGACGGGCGGCGGTCCAGATGGCGACGCGCCTTCTGGCGGTTCCGAGCGCGGGGGCAAGTCGCGCCGCAAGCGTGACGGCGGTGGGAGCAGAACGCCCCGGCCGGCCAGCGGCGCGGCCGCTCAGGTGCTGGATGTCAAGTCGGCTGTGAAACGGGCTGCGGGCAAAAAAGAGCCGCGCGGCGGGGATCGCGCCAAGAGCAGCAAGTCCCGCAAGAACCGCCGTTGAGCAGAGGTCAAGAATGAGGATCATGCTGTTTTTGCTGGATACCGTGTTTTTCTTTCTCGTGGCGGCGGCGCTGTTGCGTGCCTGGATGAACCATTTGCGTGTGCACATGTCGGCTCAACCCGGTCGATTTGCCATGGCTGTCACCAACTGGCTGGTGCAGCCCGTGCGCCGGATCTTGCCCAGGGCATTGACGCAAAGCCGTTTCGACTGGGGCAGTTTCATGGCGGC
The DNA here is from genome assembly GCA_041584075.1 of Hydrogenophaga sp. GTDB lineage: Bacteria > Pseudomonadota > Gammaproteobacteria > Burkholderiales > Burkholderiaceae_C > Hydrogenophaga. The sequence continues at coordinate 10,293 of JBFHEQ010000055.1, read as the reverse complement.
GGTCCTGTTGGCGCTGGTCTATGGAGGGCTTTGGCTGGCCATCGTGACGGAATTGACCACCTCGTCGGCTTCGCCACTGGCCATGGTGGCGGCGATCGCGACCGTGGCGGGCAAGTTGTTGATCCGTGTGGTGCTTCAGGGCTTGATGATCTTGCTGCTGGTCTTTGCGGTGCTGTCCTGGGTGCAGCCGGGCTCGCCGGTCATGGGTACGCTGGACCGTTTGTGTGCGCCTGTTCTGGCGCCCTTGCGCCGCTTCATTCCGCAGATCGGCGGCGTGGATCTGTCGGTGCTGGTGGCCGTGATTCTGTTGCAGATCGGGTTGATCGCCCTGGGTGGCTGATGCGCGCCTGCCCGAGGGGGTGCTAGCGCTGATGCCGGCGGGACAGGGGGCTCAGTTGATCGAGCCGGTGGCCAGCTGGCTCGCGCTGAGGTGGCGCAAAGGGTAAATCCGGCGCCATTGGTCTGCGATTCGGCCATGGTGAAAAACGGCGTCGGCCACACAAGAGGCCGGGGCAGCGTGTTTTTGTGGCGAGGCCAGCGCTGCGCCGATCATGCCGGCCAGCACATCACCGGTGCCTGCGGTGGCCAGCAAACCATTGCCGCTGGCGTTGATCCAGGGCGTCATGCCGGGTGCGCTGATCACGGTGCCGGAACCCTTGAGCACGCAGATCACACCCCATCGCTCACTGATGGCCTGGGCCGACGCCAGCCGGTTGGCCATCACGGTGGCGGTGGTGGTTCCAAGCAACCGGGCCGCTTCCAGTGGATGAGGGGTCAACACGGTGGTCCAGTTGCGGTGCTGCCGCTGCGCCATCAGGTGTTGGTTGGCCGGGCTGGTGGCGATGATATTGAGGGCATCAGCATCCAGGACCAGGCTGGGCGAGCGCTCCAGCAGTGAAGGGAGGTAATCGGTGACGGCCTGACCGCCTCCGCACCCGCAAACGACGGTGCTGCGAGTCGGCAAGTCGCTTGCCATGGCGGCAGACGGGCTGCGCAGCATCAGCTCCGGGCATGGGGGATCCCACGTCTGGGCGGGTGCCGAGGTCTGCAGCAGGCTGAGGTAAACCCGGCCGGCGCCCGCGTGCAGCGCAGCGCGGGCGGCCAGTACGGCTGCGCCCGACATGCCCACGCCATCGACATCCATTCCCTGGCCCCCCAGCACCAGGACTTCGCCGTGGCTGCCCTTGTGGGAGGCATGTGCGGGTCCGGGTTCGACAGGGGGCTGGCCTTTCAGCAAAGCGGTAGCCGGGGCGGTTGTGACCCCGGTCACCCCAAGGTCGTCAAACCAGACTTCGCCGGCGCAGTCTCGGCCTTGGGCTGTGAACAGGCCGGGTTTGAGCGTCAGCAGCGAGAGCGTGAAACGTGGCCCTGGCTGAAGCCGCGAAGGCGGTATGGGGCTCAGCAACGCGCCGGTGTCCGCTTCCAGGCCGCTGGGGACGTCCACGCTCAGGACCGGGACAGTGGCTTGGGTCAGGTGGTGCCAGTGGTCGGCCAGGTCGCCTGTCATCGGACGGGTCGCACCGATGCCCAGCAGGGCGTCGATGGCAAAGTCAAAATGGATTGGCGGTTGTTTTGAGAGCTGGAGCCCAGCCGCTTCCGCCTGTTTCCACGCATGTGTGGCGTCGCTGGGCAAATGCGGGAGGCCATCAGTCAGCGTGACGGTGAGGGACAGGTCGAGACCCAGCGAGTGCCTGTGTTGCTGGAGCCAGGTGGCTGCGACCAGGCCGTCGCCGCCATTGTTTCCTGGGCCGCAGGCCACCCAGATATGGCGCGCATGGGGTGCAAGGGCCAGGCTGAGCCGGGCTATGGATTGCCCCGCCCGGGTCATCAAAGTGTGGGCTGGCAAGCGCGCTGCCGCAGCGTGCTCCAGTGAGCGCGTGGCCGCTGTGTCGTGCAGTGGCTCATTCCGGGGGGCGTCGATCCGTCGCATCGTGCTTCAGTCGGCGAAAAGGATCAGCGTCTGACCTGAGCAGGCGTTGTCGGGGTGGAGCTTCATCGGTCTGTAGGCATTGAAAGCTTTGGATATCTGTTGGGCGAGCCATATGGACCGCGTTGCCACGGGGCACTCCCATTGTTGCGCGCAGCCCACCACGTCCACCGCAGGACCTGTTCCGAGGCTCGTGGTCACGTCCTGATTGTCGGCCTTCTGGCTCTCGGTGTGGCTGAAAGCTGTGCCTTTTGCTCCGAATGGTCAATCCGACCCAGCATCTGGATGCACCAAAGTGCTCAATGCAAGGCGTTGGTGTTTGCCCACATAGATGGCTGGAGAGCATCGCATCCCAGATTGGATCATGGGGACAACGTGTTTGGATCCCGCCCACCTCGCCCACCCAACCGCCGCTGAAGGCTTGGTTCAAGACTGGATTGACTGCTATAATCGAATGGCTTTGCAGGGCATGGGCCTTGACAAGCAATCTCAAACCAGCCCAACCGGGTGTCGCTTTTGCCCTTTTTTTGGAGGTGCGGGTGATCGGGGCTGGATTTAAGTCTTAACCTTTGGAAATCAAGTCATGTCTATTACCATGCGCGAAATGCTGGAAGCCGGTGTCCATTTTGGTCACCAGACCCGCTTCTGGAATCCCAAGATGGCGCCGTATATTTTCGGCCATCGCAACAAGATTCATATCGTCAACCTCGAAAAGACGTTGCCGATGTTTGAAGACGCCGCCAAGTTCGTGCGTCAGCTGACCGCCAATCGCGGCACCATCTTGATGGTGGGCACCAAGCGCACTTCGCGTGACACTGTTGCTCAGGAAGCCCGCCGCGCCGGCATTCCTTATGTGGATCAGCGCTGGTTGGGTGGCATGCTGACCAACTTCAAGACGGTCAAGACCTCCATCAAGCGTCTGAAAGACATGCAGGCCCAGCAGGAGGCTGGCCTGGATTCCATGAGCAAGAAAGAGCAGTTGATGTTTGCTCGCGAAATGGAGAAGCTGGAAAAAGACATTGGTGGCATCCAGGACATGACCGCGTTGCCCGATGCCATTTTCCTGATCGATGTGGGCTTCCACAAGATCACTGTGCTGGAAGCGCAGAAGCTGGGCATCCCGCTGGTGGGTGTGGTGGATACCAATCACTCTCCCGTGGGCATCGATTACGTGATCCCCGGTAATGACGACTCGGCCCGCGCCGTGGCTTTGTACGCTCGCGGTATTGCTGATGCTGTGCTGGAAGGTCGCAACGACGCTGTCAGCGGTGTGGTCAAGGCAGTGGCCGCAGAAGGCTCGGACGAATTCGTCGAAGTCAAAGACGGCGCTGCTGCGTAAGCTGGGCCGCCGAGAGAAAGAGGGGCTCCAGTAGCCCCTTTTTCACAAGCAAAACCGATTATTGAACCTCCGCCGGCGTGTTTCGGCGGAACAAGGAGAATCTCAATGGCAATTACCGCAAGCATGGTCGCAGAACTGCGCGCCAAAACCGACGCTCCCATGATGGAGTGCAAGAAAGCCTTGACCGAAGCCGAAGGCGATATGGCCAAAGCAGAAGAGTTGTTGCGCGTCAAGCTGGGCACCAAGGCCGGCAAAGCCGCCAGCCGAGTGACCGCCGAAGGCGTGGTCACCAGCTTTGTCGATGGCACCACGGGTGGCATGATCGAAGTGAATTGCGAAACCGACTTTGTCACCAAGAACGACAGTTTCCTGGCGTTTGCCGGTGCGGCTGCCGAGTTGGTCGCCAAGCACAACCCTGCAGACCTGGAAGCCCTGGGTGCCCTGCCTTACAGCCAGGACTCGTTTGGTCCCACGCTGGAAGAGGTTCGCAAAGGCCTGATTGGCAAGATCGGCGAAAACATGAGCTTTCGCCGCTTCAAGCACTACAGCAATGGCGCCAAGCTGGTGAGCTACGTGCACGGCACGCGCATCGGCGTGATCGTCGAGTTCGACGGCGAAGAAGTGCCTGCGAAAGACACGGCCATGCACATCGCCGCCATGAAGCCTGTGGCCTTGACCAGCGCCGATGTGCCAGCGGAGTTCATCGAACGTGAGCGCTCGGTGGCCACGGCCAAGGCCGATGAAGCCAACAAAGAGCTGGTCGCTGCCGGCAAGCCCGAGCAGAGCGCTGAAATCGTTGCGAAGCGCATCGATGGCGCGGTCCAGAAGTACCTGAAGGAAGTGTCCCTGTTCAACCAGCCGTTTGTGAAGAATGACAAGCAGACCGTTGAGCAGATGCTCAAAGCTGCCGGTACCACGGTGAAGGGTTTCACCATGTTCGTGGTCGGCGAGGGCATCGAGAAGAAGGTCGACGACTTTGCGGCCGAAGTGGCCGCTCAGGTGGCTGCGGCGCAAGGCGCGTGATCCAGGGCTGGGCTTTGGCTCAGCCTGCTTCGGAAAACAGAACACCGGGCCGAAAGGCCCGTTGTTCTGTGTGAGCAGTTTTTTATGCCAGGCAAGCCCGGAGTTTGCTTGGGCAAAGGTTCAGCGCCTCGCTACACTTGGCGGCTGAGCCTCCGTCATTCGAATCGAGAAAGTCGCCTATGCCAGCCTACAAACGAATCCTGCTGAAACTCTCCGGAGAAGCCCTGATGGGCGATGATGCCTTTGGTATCAACCGGGCGACCATTGCGCGCATGGTCGAAGAGATTGCAGAAGTGACGCGTCTCGGTGTCGAGGTGGCTGTCGTGATTGGCGGGGGCAACATCTTCCGTGGTGTCGCCGGAGGCGCTGTGGGCATGGACCGTGCGACGGCCGATTACATGGGCATGCTGGCCACGGTGATGAACTCGCTCGCGCTGGCTGACAGCATGGAAAAGGCGGGGCTGGTCGCGCGCGTGATGTCGGCCATTGCGATTGAACAGGTGGTGGAGCCTTACGTGCGGCCCAAGGCGCTTCAGTATCTGGAAGAGGGCAAGGTCGTGGTATTTGCCGCCGGTACCGGCAATCCGTTTTTCACCACCGACACGGCCGCGGCGCTGCGCGGAGCCGAAATCGGCGCGGAAATCGTGCTCAAGGCGACCAAGGTGGACGGTGTGTATTCAGCCGATCCCAACAAGGATGCGAATGCGACCCGCTACACCTCGATTTCATTTGACGAAGCCATGGCCAAGAACCTGCAAGTCATGGATGCGACTGCGTTTGCCTTGTGCCGTGACCAGAAACTGCCTGTGAAGGTTTTTTCGATATTCAAACCAGGTGCCTTGCGCAACGTCGTTTTGGGTGGTGATGAGGGTACGCTGGTTCACGTTTGAGAGATACGACCACGATCCGTGTTGAATTGAGCAGAAAGAGGAATTGTCATGAGCATCGCTGAGATCCAACAAAACGCCGAACACAAGATGGAGCAGTCGCTGGAGTCCTTCAAGGGCAACCTGGCGAAAGTGCGTACCGGTCGCCCCAACCCTGCGTTGCTGGACACGGTGCATGTTGAATACTACGGCTCCATGCTGCCGTTGTCGCAAGTGGCCAACCTGAGTTTGCTGGATGCGCGCACGATTGGCGTCGCGCCCTGGGAAAAAGGCATGGGCGCCAAGATTGAGAAGGCCATTCGTGAGTCGGATCTGGGTTTGAATCCATCCAGCCAGGGTGACTTGATTCGTGTGCCCATGCCTCCGATGACAGAAGAGCGCCGCAAAGAACTCACCAAAGTCGTGCGTGGTGAGGGTGAGGCATCCAAGATCGCCATCCGCAACCTGCGTCGCGATGCGAACGAAGCGGTCAAACGGCTGGTCAAGGACAAGGAAGCCTCCGAAGATGATGAGCGCCGTTCCCTGGAGGAAGTGCAAAAACTCACCGACAGGATGATCACGGAGGTAGATCGCCTGGTGGCTTCCAAGGAGCAGGATATCCTGGCCGTCTGATTCGGCGGATTCCTTTTCGTACCCCTTCGCCACCTCACATCCCATTCGATGTCCCCGGTTATTCCCGAAAGTTCACCTGCGACCGCAGGATTGCCTCGCCATGTGGCCATTGTCATGGACGGCAATGGTCGCTGGGCCAAGAAGCGGCATCTGCCCCGGGTCGCAGGACACAAGCAAGGGGTCGATGCGCTGCGTCGCACCGTCCGCTCATGTCTGGAGAAGGGGGTTTCGGTTTTGACCGTTTTCGCTTTTTCTTCAGAGAACTGGAGTCGGCCGGTTGAAGAGGTGTCGGGCCTGATGGAGTTGCTGGCGCTGGCGTTGACCCGCGAAGTGCCCAAGTTGCACAAGAATGGCGTTCGGCTGCATTTCCCGGGCGACCGCACGGGGCTGTCGCCCCGGGTGGTTCAGGGCTTGCAAAAAGCGCAGGAAATCACGGCAGGCAATGACCGCCTGGTGCTCAATGTGTGTTTCAACTACGGTGGCCGTTGGGACATTGCCCAAGCCGCGCGCCGCCTGGTTGCCGAAGGCCGGGAGATCACCGAGGCAGCCCTCAGTGAGACCACCGCGCTGGCCCACGTGGGTGATCCGGACTTGTTGATACGCACCGGTGGAGAGATGCGCATCAGCAATTTTTTGCTGTGGCAGGTCGCCTATGCGGAGTTGTACTTTTCGACCTGCCTGTGGCCCGATTTTGATGGTGACGAGCTGGACCGGGCCATGGCCGATTTTGCGTCGCGCGAACGGCGGTTTGGCCAGACCTCGGAACAGGTGACAGCCATTGGGCCAACCGGCGCGCCGTCAGCAGGCGGCGCGCGTCATGCTTAAGCAGCGCATCATCACCGCGCTGGCTTTGTTGGCGGTGTTGTTGCCCGCCATGTTTTACCCGTCGATCGAGCCTTTTGTGCTCGTGACCGTACTGCTGCTGGGCGCTGCTGGCTGGGAGTGGGCTCGCCTCAATGGTGTTGAAGCGGGCGCTGCAAAAAGCATGGGCCTGGGCTTGGGGCTGCTGCTGCTGGGCAGCTGGTGGCTGGGTGCGTTGGAGCAGTCGTGGCAGCTTTTGTGGCGGGCGGTTGCGCTGGTTTGGTTGTCCTTGGCGCTCGCGATGCTGAGGCGCGGCGTTTCGGGCTGGCTGGCCTGGCCGGCCTCGGTGCGCTTGTGGGGAGGCCTGGCCTTGCTGGCTTTCGCCTGGCTCGCGTTGGTCCAGGCTCGGTTGATGGGGTTGGGTTTTTTGTTGTCGGTGCTGACGCTGGTGTGGATGGCCGACGTATCCGCCTACGCTGGCGGAAAGGCTTTTGGCCGACGCAAACTGGCGCCCACACTGAGCCCGGGCAAGAGTTGGGAGGGCGCCGTCAGTGGCATGCTGGGCGTGTTTGTGCTGGGCGCCGGTTGGCTGTGGTGGGATGCAGGCCGTGCACTTCAGGATGCCAGTGTGTTTTCCCGCCTGTGGTCGTTCGGCCCGGTTTGGGCTGTGGCCGGGGTGTTGCTCTTGGGGGCGATGAGTGTGGTCGGTGATTTGCTTGAGTCGCTCGTCAAACGGGGTGCCGGCATGAAGGATTCCAGCCAGTTGCTTCCCGGCCATGGTGGCGTGCTCGATCGGGTCGACGCCTTGCTGCCTGTTTTGCCTTTGGCCATGCTTTTGGCTACCTTCTGACGCACGACAACACATGACAAGACAACGCATCGCCATTCTGGGCTCAACGGGTTCGGTCGGAGCCAGCACCCTCGACGTGATCGCCAGGCATCCGGATCTCTACGAGGTGTGGGCCCTGACAGCCGCCACCCAGGTTGAGTTGATGCTGGAGCAATGCCGCCTGTTTTCCCCCCATGTGGCGGTGATGGCAAGTGAATCCCATGCAACCCAGCTGGCTGAACGGGTGAAAGCCGAAGGCCTGTCGGTCCAGGTGCTCGGCGGCGAGGCCGCACTGTGTACAGTGTGCAGCGACGCTGAAGTGGACACGGTGATGGCTGCGATCGTCGGAGCGGCGGGGCTGGCGCCCAGTTTGGCTGCTGCAAGAGCGGGAAAGAAACTGCTGTTGGCGAACAAGGAAGCCCTGGTGGTGGGTGGTGAATTGTTCATGTCTGCGGTGCGCGCCGGGCAGGCGACACTGCTGCCCATCGACAGCGAGCACTCCGCCATATTTCAATCGTTGCCCGACGATGCAGCCAGCTGGCCCCGCCGTGTGCAAAAGATCATGTTGACCGCTTCTGGTGGTCCGTTTCGTCAGCGGGATCCTGCCACTCTTTCTTCGGTGACGCCCGATGAAGCCTGTGCGCACCCCACCTGGGTGATGGGTCGAAAGATCTCGGTGGACTCCGCCACCATGATGAACAAGGCGCTCGAGGTGATCGAGGCGAGCTATCTGTTCGGTTTGAAACCGGAGCAGATCGAGGTGGTGATTCACCCCCAAAGCGTGGTGCACTCCATGGTGCAGTACCACGATCGTTCCGTGGTTGCACAGATGGGCACGCCGGACATGCGGGTGCCCATCGCCTATGGTCTGTCCTGGCCCGAGCGGATCGAGTCGGGAGCACAGGCGCTGGATTTTTCCACCCTGGGTGCCTTGACCTTCGAGCGACCCGATCATGCACGCTTTCCAGGCCTTCAACTGGCCTGGGATGCACTGAATTCACCCAGCGGGACCACAGCGGTGCTCAACGCAGCGAATGAAGTGGCGGTGGCAGCCTTCTTGGCGGGGCGCCTGCGTTTTGATCAGATCCATACGGTTAACCATGCAACTTTGGCGGCTTTGCTGCCTCCTACCCCTGGCAGCATTCAGGATTTGTTGGCGATCGATGCCGAAGCGCGGGCGGTGGCCGACACTGTGGTCTCCCGCCAACGGAGCTGACAGGGCTTTGTACTTGGCCTTTGTTTGCCGCCAGATCGGGCTGTTTTGGCGTGTGCCGTGCGAGCGGTGTGCGAGATCACCAATCGATCAGGTTTTAGTATCGCGCCCTGTGGGGTGTTCAGGAAATTGATATGTTGACCGTGATGGCGTTTGTGGTGGCCCTGGGGCTGCTGATCACCGTGCACGAATACGGCCACTACCGTGTGGCTGTGGCCTGTGGGGTGAAGGTTTTGCGTTTTTCCGTGGGTTTCGGGAAGCCGCTGCTGCGCTGGCAGCCCAAAGACAGCCCGACCGAGTTTGTGCTGTGTGCGCTGCCGTTGGGTGGTTATGTGCGCATGCTGGACGAGCGGGAGGCACCGGTGGATGTTGCCGAACGCCACCTGGCCTTTAACACCCAGCCCCTGAAGTCCAGGGCCGCCATCGTGGCGGCCGGACCCCTCGCCAACCTGTTGTTGGCTGTGTTGCTGTATGCGGTGGTTAACTGGTCGGGGGTCGAAGAGCCCAAGCCAGTGCTGGCCAGCCCGATTGCCAGCTCGTTGGCCCAGGAGGCCGGCTTGAAGGGTGGCGAGTGGGTGTCGCAGACCGCGGTGGGCGAAGCGGAGCCGGAGGCGGTGGTGTCTTTCGAGGCTTTGCGTTGGCGTCTGACGCAGGCGGCCCTTTCAAAAGAGGACATCACCCTGTGGGTGTCTGCTCAAGAAGGCGGTCTGACCCGTGCAGTGAGCCTGCCCCTGAGCAATCTGAACGTGAGTGAAGCCGATGCCCAGCTCTACCGCAACATCGGCATCCTGTCACCCTGGACGGCACCCGTCCTGGGTGACATCCTTCCAGACGGGGCGGCCAAGTCGGCGGGGTTGATGTCCGGCGATCTGGTGACCCATGTGGACGGACACACCGTGGCCGACGGCCTGGCGCTGCGCCAGTTTATTCGCGCTGGCGTGGGTCCCGCTGGTGAGCCGCTGGTTCAGCAATGGGAGCTGCAGCGGCAGGGACAATCCCTGGCGCTGGAGGTCAGCCCTTTGCCTGAGCAACATGACGGTGCCTGGGTGGGGCGCATTGGTGCGTATGTAGGTGCACCACCGGCCATGTTGACCGTTCGTTACGGAGCCATCGATGGCTTGACGCAAGGGGTGGTTCGCACCTGGGAGGTTTCCTGGCTGACCCTCAAGATGATGGGCCGCATGGTGATTGGTGAGGCATCGCTGAAGAACCTGAGCGGTCCGCTGACGATCGCGGATTACGCAGGCAAGTCGGCCAGCATGGGTTTGACCTACTATCTGGTGTTTTTGGCCTTGATCAGTGTGAGCTTGGGCGTTCTCAATCTGCTGCCGCTGCCCGTCCTTGATGGAGGGCACCTGATGTATTATCTTTGGGAGGGTGTGACGGGTCGCAGCGTGTCTGCGATCTGGATGGAGCGCCTGCAGCGCGGGGGCGTCGCCATTTTGCTGGCCCTGATGTCCGTCGCCTTGTTCAATGATGTGGCCCGCTTGGCTGGCTGAACACTTGTTCCTCATGAAATTATTCCCAAACCGTCTGCGTGGCCTGTCAATCACCGCAGCCGCATCGTTGATCTTGTCGGCCCTGCCGGCCTGGGCGGTGGAACCGTTCACGCTGAAGGACATTCGGGTGGAAGGGCTGCAGCGGGTGGAGCCTGGCACGGTG
>JBFHEQ010000054.1:0-11372 GCA_041584075.1 Hydrogenophaga sp. | reverse complement strand
CGGCCAGCGGGTGGAGTGGGCGCGCGGTGCCGAAGGCCGACCCGACGCAGCTCTCGCTGTTCTGATCTGATCTGTGTCGACGCGGTTGGGCGACACTTGGTCCCTTCATCAACGAGGAGACCGCATGGCCCGCCTGCCACCCTTGCCGCCCGAGACCACGCCTGGGCTCAAAACCCACTTTGATTTTTTTCTGGGCACGCTGGGCTTCACGCCCAACAGCGTGCTGACCATGCAGCGCAAACCCAGGCTGGCCCAGGCGCTGGCGGTGCTGAACGCGGCGGTGATGGACCCGGAGGGCGAAGTCGACCTGGGTTTCCGGCGCCTGATCGGGCACGTGGTCAGCAAGGCTTCCGGGTGCCTGTATTGCCAGGCCCACACCTTGCTCGGCGCCCAGAATTTTGGCGTGAGCGAGGCGAAACTGGCCGATGTCTGGACCTATGCCAGCAGTCCGCATTACAGCGAACGTGAGCGTCTGGCCATGGATTTCGCGCTGGCGGCTGCCTCGCAGCCCAACGCTGTGACCGATGAGCAGTTCGCCGAGCTGCAACAGCACTGGAGCGACGGCGAAATCGTGGAGCTGCTGGGCGTGGTGGCGATGTTTGCCTTCCTCAACCGCTGGAACGACACCATGGCCACGCCCCTGGAAGCCGTGCCGGAGCAGGTGGCCTCAAAGGTGTTGGGCGGGCAGGGCTGGACGCCCGGGAAACACGGCGCCTGAGCGCCTGTTTACGGGCGACTGGGCCGCCTATTTCCAGCGAATTGGCTCGATGTCCACGCTGCCCTGCGTGCTCGACAAGGTGATCGCGCCCTCCTGAATCGTTGCCTGCAGGTGCATGCTGCGCTCCGCCAGGGCGGCCAGCGCAGGAGCCGCTTCGGTGGGCAGGCGCCAGGCCTGCAGCTTTTCCAGACGGGAAACCTTGTTTTCCATGCCGCGCCACCACACATCGGCTGCAGAGCCAAACGCGTAGACAAACACCGCATCGGCCTTGCTGCAGGCTTTGGCCAGCGGCTTGTCTTCGGGTTGACCCACTTCGATCCAGATGCGTTTGCGGCCGGTGAAATCGGTCAGGGAAACATCGGGATCGTCCGGGTCGGACAGGCCGGCACCAAAGGCCAGCGTACCGTCGCCGTTGCAGGTGTCTTGCAGCTCATGGGCGTGGATGGCGAGCGCCACCAGGCGCACCATCATGCGGTCGTCGGTCTCGCTCGGGTGGCGGGCCAGCGTGAGCGCGTGGTCGGCGTAGTAGCCGTGATCGATGTCGGCGATCTGCAGATGGGCTTTGAAGATGGTGGATTTGAGGGCCATGGCGCGTGTTGGCCGCGCTGGGCGCGCCCATTCATTCGTTCAAAAAGTAGCAGACAACAAAAAAGCGGACACCGTCACCGGGGTCCGCTTTTTGAATCTGGTGGCGATAGGTGGACTTGAACCACCGACATCAGCATTATGAATGCTGCGCTCTAACCAACTGAGCTATATCGCCGAAGCCCTAAATTATAGCGAGTTTTTTCACATTTTTAAATCATGAGCAACTTTTTGAGGACGCCCTTGGGGTGCCCGGGGCACGCCAATCGCTGATGAGGCCAGGAGGCCCCTCCGACCCCGCAGGCGTCTTCATTGGTGCTTGAACACCGCCTTGCGCTTGTTCACAAAAGCGTCCATGCCTTCCTTTTGATCGGCCGTGGCAAACAGCGCGTGGAACAAACGGCGTTCAAACATCACGCCGTCGTCGAGACCCGATTCAAAGGCGCGGTTCACCGATTCTTTGGCGGCCATCACGCTGATGAGTGAGTACTCACAAATCATGAGCGCGGCGCCCAGCGTTTCTTCCATGAGCTTGTCCAGCGGCACCACGCGGCTCACCAGACCGGCGCGCTCGGCTTCGGTGGCGTCCATCATGCGACCGGTCAACACCATGTCCATGGCCTTGGCTTTTCCCACCGCCCGGGGCAGGCGCTGTGTGCCGCCGGCGCCGGGGATGATGCCCAGCTTGATTTCGGGTTGGCCAAATTTGGCGTTGTCGGCGGCGATGATGAAGTCGCACATCATCGCCAGCTCGCAGCCGCCGCCCAGGGCGAAGCCGCTCACGGCGGCGATCACCGGCTTGCGCACGCTGCGGATGGTTTCCCAGTTGCGGGTGATGTAGTCGCCCTTGTAGACGTCGGTGAAGGAGTAGGTCGCCATGGCGCCGATGTCGGCGCCGGCGGCAAACGCTTTTTCGCTGCCGGTGACGATCATGCAGCCGATGCTGTCGTCGGCATCGAAGGCTTTCAGGGCGGTGCCCAGCTCGGTCATGAGCTGGTCGTTGAGCGCGTTGAGCTGTTTGGGGCGGTTGAGCGTGACGATGCCCACGCGACCTTCGGTGGTCACGGTGATGAGTTCGGGGGTGGTGGTCATGGGTTGTCCTCGGGTGGGTGGTCTGGAATTGACGTGAACGTCAACTATAGCGCCCCAAACCCCGGGAAAACATTAACCGACCGGTCGGTTGGTTAATGGTAAATTGGCGCCAATCATCCACACCACAGGCGCTGCCCAAGAGCGGCCCGAGGAGACAGCTTTGACGATCAGTTCCCCCAAGCCAGCCTCCGTGCTGTACGAGCAGCATGGCGCAGTGGCCTTGATCACGCTTAATCGGCCCGAGGCGCTCAACAGCTTCACGCGCGCCATGCACGCCGAGCTGTGGGCGGCCCTGGACCGCGCCGAGGCCGAGCCCAGTATTCGCGCTGTGGTGCTGACGGGCGCCGGGCGGGGCTTTTGTGCCGGTCTGGACCTGGCCGAGCTGGATTTTTCGCCTGGGCCCGGGCAGGTCGAACGCGCGGATCCCGGCCCGGTCATTGAGCAAGCTTTCAATCCCACGACCCGTCGCCTGCAAGGCTTGAGGGTGCCCACCGTGGTGGCGGTCAACGGCGTCGCCGCAGGGGCAGGGGCCTCGCTGGTTATGGCGTGTGACATCGCCATTGCGGCGCCCAATGCCAGTTTTGTGCAGGCTTTCAGCAAGATTGGCCTGATCCCCGATGCGGGTGGCAGCTGGTGGCTGGTCGAACGCCTGGGCCTGGCGCGGGCCATGGCCCTGGCCATGACGGGCGACAAGTTGCCGGCCGGCCAGGCCAAAGAGTGGGGCCTTATCTGGGACGTGGCCGATGATCCGCTGGCCGCAGCGCTGGCCCTTGCCGACAAGCTGGCCACCATGCCGACCAGGGCATTGGTCGCCACGCGTGCTTTGTTGCGCGATGCCAGCACGCGCAGCCTGAACCAGCACCTGGATGTGGAGCGCGACACCCAGTCCACGCTGGGCGCCACGCAGGACTACATCGAGGGTGTGACCGCTTTCCTGGAAAAGCGGCCGCCCCAATTCAAGGGGGCATGAGCATGACACCCGAACAGACCGCTGCCCGCGTGGGGCAGGTGATGTTTGCCAACGATGTGGCGAGCCAGGAAACCATGGGCATGGAGCTGTTGTCGGTCGCGCCCGGCCGGGCGCAGATGCGCATGGTGGTGCGCCCGCGGCACCTCAACGGTCACCAGATCTGCCACGGCGGCTTCATCTTCACCCTGGCCGACTCCACCTTTGCCTTCGCCTGCAACAGCCACAACCGCAACACCGTGGCGGCGGGTTGCAGCATCGAGTTCCTGAAGCCGGCCCATGCAGGCGACGTGTTGACCTGCGAAGGTGTTGAGCAGATGCTGCAGGGTCGGCATGGCATCTACGACATGACCGTCAGCAACCAGCGGGGCGAGACCGTGGCCATGTTCCGTGGCAAGAGCGCCCGGATTCCCGGTACTGTGTTTCCTGAAGAAGAGGCGCCCGAATGACATCCTTTCCCCTGGAAGCTATCGAGAAGGCGAGCGTCGATGAGCTGCGCGCCTTGCAGCTCAAGCGCCTGCAGGCCACGCTGCGCCATGCCTACCAGAACTCCCCCGTCTACCGGGCCAAGTTCGACGCTGCGGGTGTGCACCCCGACGATTGCAAGACCCTGGCCGACCTGGCCAAATTTCCGTTCACCACCAAAAAAGACCTGCGAGACAGCTATCCGTTTGGCATGTTTGCCGTGCCCCGCGAGCAGTGCGCCCGGATCCACGCCAGCAGCGGCACCACCGGCAAACCGACGGTGGTCGGCTACACCCTGAACGACATCGCCACCTGGTCCGCTGTGGTGGCCCGCAGCATCCGCGCCAGTGGCGCCCGGCCGGGCGACATGGTGCATGTGAGCTATGGCTACGGCCTCTTCACCGGCGGCCTGGGCGCGCACTACGGCGCCGAGAAACTGGGTCTCACCGTGGTGCCCTTTGGCGGTGGACAGACCGAACGCCAGGTGCAGCTCATGCAGGATTTCCGGCCCGACATCATCATGGTCACACCCAGCTACATGCTGGCCATCGCCGACGAGTTCGAGCGCCTGGGGATCGACCCACGCGAAAGCAGCATGCGCATCGGCATCTTTGGTGCCGAACCCTGGACCAACGACATGCGTCTGGCCATCGAGCAGCGCATGGGTATTGACGCGGTCGACATCTACGGCCTGTCAGAAGTGATGGGCCCCGGCGTGGCCAACGAATGTGTGGAGACCAAAGATGGCCCGACCATCTGGGAAGACCACTTCTTCCCCGAGATCATCAACCCCGACACCGGCGAGCCCGTGGCCGATGGCGAGATGGGTGAGCTGGTGTTCACCAGCCTCACCAAAGAAGCCTTGCCCATCATCCGCTACCGCACCCGCGATCTGACGCGGCTATTGCCCGGTACGGCCCGCACCATGCGGCGCATGGAAAAAATCACCGGCCGCAGCGACGACATGATGATCGTGCGTGGCGTCAACGTGTTCCCCACCCAGATCGAAGAGCTGATCCTGAAGCGCCCCGAGTTGAGCGCGCATTACCAGTGCGTCTTGACCCGGGAAGGGCCGATGGACAACCTCACTGTGGTGGTGGAAACCGCCGCCGGTGTGTCACCGGACGCCATCGAGGCCCGCGCAGCGGCCAAGCTGCTGCAGCACGAAATCAAGACCTTTGTGGGCAGCAGCGTCGAGGTGGACCTCAAGCCTGAAGGCAGCGTGGAACGCAGCATGGGCAAGGCCAAGCGGGTGGTGGATTTGCGTCCACGCTGACCGCGGGCCTGTCGTCGATCGCTTAGAGCGTGGCATTCAACCACGTCTTGAGCCGCACGCCGTCGCCCACGGCCAGCTTCACCGCCTGGGCTGGTTCAGGCCAGGCCAAGGCACAGCGCAGCAGGCGTTTGTCGCGCGACACCAGTGCGGTGAGTTTCTTGCGCTGACCTCGCAACTGGTTCACCTCGTCCAGCCGGTGGATGCGCCAGGATTCGACCGGCTGACCGCGCTTGGCTGGTGCAAACTCCACACCCAGCCATTCGTCGCCGGCCGCCATGCCGGCGGCTTCGGCCGCGCCACCGCGCAACACGTTTTTCAGCACCAGGCCGTTGGCCTCGGACACGCGCAGGCCGAGCTGCTGTGCCAGTGGCGTCTTGTCGAGTTGTACCTTGACGCCTGCCTGTTCCAGCAGGGCCTTTACCGGCAGATCGGCGGTGCCGTGCACCCAGTGCATCAACTCGCTGTCGAAAGCACACTTGCCCACGCGTTTGAGGGCGCGTGCCACGTCGGTTTCCCGGATGGGGCCGCCGTCACCGCTGGTGCGCCAGAGTTCGCGCATCACGTCGTCCAGCGTGCCGTGCCCTTCGGCGCGCAGGGTGAGGTCCAGGCACATGGCCACCAGGGCACCCTTGGTGTAGTAGCTCACCGTGGCGTTGGGGGTGTTTTCCTGGATGCGGTAGTACTTGAGCCAGGCGTCAAAACTGGCCTGGGCCACGCTTTGTACGCGCTGGCCCGGGGTCTGGGCCACCTGGTTGACCGTTTTGGTGACCAGATGCAGGTAGGTGGTGTCGTCGATCAGCCCGGCTCGGCGCAGGAACAGATCGTCGTAGTAGCTGGTGAAGCCTTCAAAGAGCCACAGCAGTTCGGTGTGGTTTTCGCGGTCGTAGTCGTAGCGCTTGAACTCGGCGGGTCGCAGGCGTTTGACATTCCAGGTGTGGAAATACTCGTGGCTGATGAGGCCGAGCAGGGTGGTGTAGCCGTCGATGGCCTTGAGCGCCGCGGGTTTTTCACCCTTGGGCATTACGCGTGGCAGGTCGGTGCGCTGGCAGATGAGAGCGGTGGAGTTGCGGTGTTCCAGCCCGCCGTAACCTTCGCCGCTGGCATGCAGCATGAACAGGTAGTTTTGAAACGGAGGTTGTCCGTCGGGACCGTGCCAGAAGTCGATCTCGGCTTCGCAGATGCGCCGGGTGTCGTCGAGCAGTCGCTCACCGTCCAGCCAGCCCCCGGCGCCGCCCACCACAAAGCGGTGTGGCACGCCGCGCACGGTGAATGTACCGCTCCAGAAGCGGCCCATCTCGACGGGGCAATCGGCCAGTTCGTCGTAATCTTGCGCCTGGTAGGTGCCAAACCCGGCCGCGTTCACGTTCACCGGCGTGAGGCCCGTCGCCAGTTGCCAGTCGGTGGGCAGGCCGGTGTTGCAGACTTCGAGGTCGTGCGGCGTGTCGTCTTGACCGAGCACGCGCAGGCACAGGCTGGTTGCGTTGAAGAAGCCGCGTGTGCTGTCGAGGAAAGCGGTGCGCACCGAGGCATCGAAGGCATAGACCTCGTAAGTGAAGCTCAGTGGCTGACCGGTTTGTGCCGACGCTTGCCAGGTGTGTTTGTCGAGCTGGCGCAGTGCGACCGGCTCACCGCCCTGGGTGGCGCGCAGGTGTTGCAGGTGTTGCGCAAATTCGCGCACCAGATAGCTGCCCGGAATCCACACTGGCAGGCTCACACGCTGCCGGGCCGCTGGGCGCTGTACCGTCAGCGTGACGGCAAACAAGTGGCTGTTGGCGTTGAGGGCTTCGACCCGGTAATGCAAGCCGGGTGGGGTGGGATGGGCCGTGCGGCGTGGGGTACGGGATTTTCGGGTGATGCTGGCGTTCATGGAGGGCTTTTCAGAGCGCCCCTGCGCCAATGAAACAGCTCAAGGCCGCCACCGACGAGAGGCGAAAACGCAGCGTCAGCCACGCCTGCAGGCCGGCGCGCGCATACAGCGTGCGGTCGGCGAGGTAACACAGGATCAGGACAAAACCCAGCCAGGCCAGGCCGGCAAAGGCCGGCATCAGCACACCGGGCCAGGCCAGCAGGGACGGCACGATCCCCCAGAGAAAGTGCCGGCGCTGGGCGTGCAGGGCTTGCGGTATGCGCTGGGCTTGCTGGTCACGCTGGCTGGCCAGCCAGCCAATGCCCCAGTGGATGCCGCCCAGAAATGACGCGATGAGCGCGGCATAGGCCACCAGCGCCATGGCCACCCAGGCCTGCAACTCGGCGTTCACCAGCCAGACCAGGGCCGCCAGCAACACGAAGGGAATCAGTCCGGCATGGCCCAGGGTCCGGACCAGCGCCGTGTCGCGCGGGTCTTCGGCTTCCACAGGCAGAGGCAGGTTCATGGGCGTCGCAGTCGCTCAGGGGTGGGCTTCGCTCAGCAGCTTTTCAATGCGATCCGCGGGAATGGCACCCGGTACGCGTGAGCCATCGGCGAAGAACATGGTGGGGGTGCCTGTGATGCGGGCCTTTTTGCCGAACTCTACATTGCGGGCCACGGCGGAGGCATCACATTTGGCTTCGGCTGGCGTGATGTCTTTGACCATCCAGTCGGTGAAGCTCCTGGCCTGGTCCTTGGCGCACCAGATGTTGCGCGACTTGTCGGCCGAATCGGCGCTCAGAATGGGGTAGAGCAACACGTGAACCGTGACGTTGTCGATTTTGCTCAAGTCGCGCTCAAATCGTTTGCAGTAGCCACAGTTGGGATCTTCGAAGACCACCAGCTTGCGTTTGCCGTTGCCGCGCACGATGGTGAAGCTGTCTTTGAGGGGCAGCTGGTCAAAAGACACAGCCGACAGCTTGTTCACCCGCTGTTCGGTCAGGTCCAGCTTGGCCTGGGTGTCGATCATCGATCCCTGGATGAGAAAGTCGCCCTTGGCGTCGGTGTAAAAGATGTCGCTGTGGTTGATGCGGACTTCGTAAAGGCCGGGCATGGGGGTCTTGCGGACTTCGTCGATCGAAGGCAGGTTGGGCAGCCGGGCGGCCAGGTTTTTGCGGATCACTGGCTCCTGGGCCAATGCGCCCATTGAAGCGGCGGCCAGCAGGGCCATAAGGGTCGATTTGAAGAAGTTCATGAACAGGCCCGCAGGCGCTCCAGAGTGTGAAAGGTGAAACAGAAACGGTGTGTAGAGAAGAGGATTCAGGTCGTCAGGCGATGGTTCCCATGGCCTGGCGGGTCAGCCACTGTTTCACGGGGGAGAGCCGGTCAATCCCGGACATGCCCCAGTTGCGCAGGGTCTGAACACGCCCGTCAGTCTGCGCGAACAGGCCGAACAAGCCATCGGTGACCCAGCCCATGGCGCCCACCTCGGCTTGCCGCGCCCGCTCGTAGCGTCGCAGCAGTTTGAAGTCCCCCAGCTCGCGCCAGTACTCGCGCTCGTGGATCACGCGGGCGAGTTCGGCCACGTCGGCCAGGCCCACGTTGAGACCCTGTCCCGCCAGGGGGTGCATGGCGTGTGCGGCATCACCCGCCAGCGCCACGCCGCCTTGTGCGTTGCGTGTGATCCAGCGCTGGGCGCGCGACAGTTCCAGCGGCCAGGCTTGCGGGCCGCCATCGAGCTGCATGTCGCCCAGCACCTGGCCGCAGCGTTCCTGCACCGCCAGCGACAAGGCTTCGGGAGGGGCCGCCAGCAGGCTGTCGGCGCGGTCATGTGCCATCGACCACACCAGGGCGACCCGGTGCCCGTTCTCCCCGTCCAGGGGCAGCAGGGCCATGATTTCACCGGCCTGGAACCACTGGCGGGCCACGCCGCCGTGCGGCAGCGTGCAGCGCAGCCGGGCCGCCAGCGCCTTGTGGGGGTAGGGGCGCACATCGAACGCCATGCCGAGTTCGTCGCGGGTGGCGCTGCGCTTGCCTTCGCAGACCACCGTGAGCGAGGCTCGCAGGGGGGCCTCGTCCATCACCTCGATACCGCTCTGGAAGTGCACGGCGTGCGCCAGGCGCTGCTCCAGGGCCGGCACGTCCACGATCCAGGTGAGGGCCGGTTCGGCCGTGCGATTGGCGTGAAACTGGATCCGTCCGCCGCTGTCTCCCCAGACGTCCATGGCCGTGACCGGTGTGATGTCCGCCGTGTCCGGGGCTTGCAGGCCCGAGGCGCCCGGGTGCTCTGGCCAGGCGCGCACCGTCTGCAGCAAGGCGCGCGAGGCGGCATTGAGTGCATAGGCCCGCACGTCAGTTTTCCCTGTGGCTCGGGCCGGAGCGACCAGCGCCACCTTGAGGCGTTCACGGGCAAGCAGCAGGGCCAGCGTCTGGCCGACGATGCCGCCACCACGCACGGCCACGTCAAAGCGTCGGGACGAAGTGGGGACTGCGCGGGTTTGTGTCATGAGGGGATTTTAGGAGCAGGGCACAATTTGTCCGTATCGCACGACTTCGCACGACTTCGAGCCTCCGGGTGCCGCTGCGGGGGCCATGCTATGCCTCACAGGCTGCGGAGCAGCCCCCGCCCGGTATTTCTTGATCTTGCCTCATGAACACAGACCCTGCACCACCCATCCTTGGCAATGTATACGCCACCATCGCGCAACTTTGCGTCTACCCTGTGAAGTCCTGCGCAGGCATTCTGATGCAGGCCGCCGAGCTGACCGAAACCGGGTTGTTGTACGACCGGGCCTGGATGGTGGTGGACAGCGAAGGCGACTTCGTGACCCAGCGCGAGCTGCCCCGCATGGCGCTGGTGCAGCCCACCTTCAAGCACGACGAGCTGGTGTTGCGTGCCCCGGGCATGTTGCCTTTGCACCTGGCGCTGAACGCGGTCGAGTCCCCGGTGCGGGTCCGGGTGTGGGACGACGAGGTCGCAGCGTTTGACATGGGCGACCTCGCCGCCCAGTGGTTCAGCGATTGCCTGGGTTCAGATGCGCCGGCGGCGCTGAAACACCTGCGCCTGGTTCGGTTTGACCCGTCCGTGCGGCGTTTGTGCAGCCCCAAATGGACCGGCGGTCGTGAGGCGGTGACGCAGTTTGCCGACGGCTTTGGTGTGCTCGTGACCAGCAGCGCTTCGCTGGATGAGCTCAATGCGCGCCTGGCACAGGGTGGTCAGGCCCCCGTGGGCATGGACCGCTTCAGGCCCAACGTGGTGCTCGCTGGCGTGGAATCTCACGACGAGGACCGCATCGGGCTGTGGCGGGTGGAGACCGAGGGCGGGGAAGCCTTGTTTGACAACGTCAAACCCTGTGCCCGCTGCCCCATACCCAACATCGACCCGGCCACGGCCTTGTCCAGCCCGGCGGTGGGCGACGCGCTGCAGGCCTACCGACAAGACCGGCGCCTCGGCGGGGCGGTGACGTTTGGCATGAATGCCATCCCGCTCCAGGGCGATGGTGAGGTCTTGCGTGTGGGGCAGCGGGTGGTCGCAGATTGGCGCTTCTGAGCAGGCTGCAACCCGCTCCCCGTAAAATGCCGGGTTTCCCCTTGAATCTGAAAGCCTTGCCATGAGCCTCCAATGCGGCATCGTGGGCCTGCCCAACGTCGGCAAGTCCACCCTCTTCAACGCGCTGACCAAGGCTGGCATCGCGGCTGAAAACTACCCCTTCTGCACCATCGAGCCCAACACCGGCGTGGTGGAAGTGCCCGATCCCCGTCTGGCCCAGCTGTCCCAGATCGTGGAGCCCGAGCGCGTGGTGCCGGCCATCGTGGAGTTTGTGGACATCGCTGGCCTGGTCGCCGGGGCGAGCACGGGCGAAGGCTTGGGCAACAAGTTTCTGGCCCACATCCGCGAGACCGACGCGATCGTGAACGTGGTGCGTTGTTTTGAAGACGACAACGTGATCCACGTCGCCAACAAGATCGACCCGATCGCCGACATCGAAGTGATCCAGACCGAGTTGTGCCTGGCCGACCTGGCCGCCGTCGAGAAGGCCCTGCACCGCGTGCAGAAGACCGCACGTTCGGGCGACAAAGAGTCGATCAAGCAGGTGGCGATTCTGGAGAAATGCCAGACGGCGTTGAACGACACCCAGCCCGTTCGCACCATCGACTTCAGCAAAGAAGAGCTGGCCCAGCTCAAGCAGTTTTTCCTGATCACCGCCAAGCCCGCGATGTTTGTGGCCAACGTGTCGGAAGACGGGTTCGAGAACAACCCCATGCTGGACCGTTTGAAGGCCTTTGCCGACAAGCAGAAGGCGCCGGTGGTGGCCATTTGCGCCAAGATCGAAGCCGAGTTGTCCGAGATGGACGATGCCGATCGCCTGGAATTCCTGAAAGAACTGGGCCAGGACGAGCCGGGCCTCAATCGCCTGATCCG
>JBFHEQ010000053.1:0-11390 GCA_041584075.1 Hydrogenophaga sp. | reverse complement strand
GGGTCGAAACCACCATGGGCCAGGCGCAGAGCCAGCGGGCGCTCGACGAGTGGTCGGGCCGCATGCTGCGCCACCCGGACGACTACACCGTCCAGTCGTGGCTGCCCTTGTCACAAACACCGACCTGGGCCGACCGCCAGATCACGCCTCGGTCAGCCATGTTGCGGGTGTTTGCCCTCTCCGATGGTCCCCAGTCCTGGCGCGTGCTGCCCGGGGGACTGGTCCGCCTGGCTCCGCGCGGTGAGCTCATTGCTGCCATGCAGCGTGGTGGCAGCAGCGCCGACTGCTGGGTCATCACCGAGGGTGAAGTGGACCACACCACCTTGCTGCAGTCCGCGCCAACCACCTTGGCGCTCGCCCATCAGGAACGCCCTGTCACCAGCCGCGCTGCGGAAAACCTGTTCTGGCTCGGCCGCTACACCGAACGGGCCGAAAACGGCGTGCGACTGGCCCGACTCGTGCTCGAACACCTTGACGGCGAAGAGCGGGGATCGACTGCCCTGATGAACTGGTTCTCGGCCATGGCAGAAGAAAATGCCCTGGTCTTGCCAGACGTGCCTTCGGCCACACAGTCGGCCCGCATCTTCGCCCGCAGCCTCATGGCCTCTCTGTCTTCCCCGCCCGAGGCGGAAACGCCTTCGTTCAGTGTGGGCTACAACCTGCTGGCCCTGCGCAACACGGCTTCGCATGTGCGTGAACGCCTGTCGCAAGAACACTGGAACCTGATCGAGCGGGCCGCTTCCAGTTTTGCCAGCGACTGCGCCAATCTGTCGTCCGATACCGAGCTGACCTACACCGATGCACTGGCAGCGCTGCAAAACGCCAGCGACCTGCTGGCCGCGATCACCGGCTCCCAGACCGATCGCATGGTGCGTGACAACGGCTGGCGACTGCTGTCGATCGGACGCCACATTGAACGGTTGACGACCCTCGCGCGCGCTCTCGAGCTCGCCATCGAACACGACTGCCTGCAAGCGACCGATGGTTTTGAGGCCGTGATTGCCCTGTTCGACAGCACCATCACGTTCCATGCCCAGTACCAGCAACGGCGCGACATGGTGGCCCTGATGGACCTGCTGGTGCTGGACCGAGACAACCCCCGTTCGCTGGGCTGGGTGGTCCAGACCCTGCGCGCTCGTCTGGCCCGTTTGTCGCAAAGCGCCACTGCACAAGATGCCGTGCTTGCCCTGGAGTTGCCCGATCCTGACGTCTGGGCGTTGAACAACCTGAGCTACTGGCGACGGGACACCGACGGCAAGCGTCACTACACCGCCCTGGTGGAACTCCTCGATGCTTGCGGCGTCTCTGGCGCGCGGCTGTCGGACGAGCTCACGCGCCTGCATTTCAGCCACGCCGACCGCCGCAACCAGAGTTTATGACCACCGACTTCACCGGCGCACCGGTGACCCGCCCGCGCGCGGCACCCACCAGAGACTCCGGCCCCAAAGGTTCTTGACGCCATGCTGCTGCGCATTCTCCACCGCACCCACTACGAGTACCAGGGCTCCATCGACATGGCGCAGCACATGGTGCACCTGTCGCCCGTGCAAACCAAGACCCAGTCGCTGCACACACACGTCCTGAACATCACCCCCGAGCCCGCAGCACGCAGCCAGACCACCGATGTGTTCGGCAACCTGCGCACCTTTTTTTCGCTGCAAGCCCCGCATGAAGCCCTGACGGTTGAAGCGGACTCCCTGGTCGCCACCACGGTACCCCACGCCTTGCCCGACAGCGACGAGTGGCAGGCACTGAGCTGGGAGCGTGTGCGCGAGCACTTTCGCTACCGCGCCTGCGCACCCTACGATCCCGCCGCCGAGTTTCTCTTCGCGTCGCCCTGTGTGCCCCGCGACGATGCGTTCGCGGCGTTCGCCATGCCCGTTTTCACACCGCACCTGCCCCTGCTTGAAGCGGCGCGAGCGCTCATGGAGCGCATCCACACCGATCTGAAATACGAAACGGCCAGCACTGAGGTCAACACGCCAGCGCTGGATGCGCTGGCTCAGGGCAAAGGCGTTTGCCAGGACTTCGCCCACATCATGCTCGGCTGCCTGCGCAGCCTGGGCCTGCCCGCGCGCTACGTGAGCGGCTACCTGCTCACCCAGCCACCGCCGGGCAAACCACGCCTCATCGGAGCCGATGCATCACACGCCTGGGTCTCCGTGTATTGCCCGATTCCGCAAAGCCTTGAGGACAGCGAAGGCAAGACCGCCCCACCCAGCGGCATCTGGGTTGACTACGACCCCACCAACAACCGCTGTGGCTGGGGAAGCCCGGGGGAAGACTATGTGACCCTGGCCACAGGACGGGACTTTTCAGACGTGTCGCCCATGCGTGGTGTGATTCAAGGGGCATCGCAACACGAACTCACGGTGGAAGTGACTGTGGCCCCCCCCGACGAGTGGGACGGACTTGTGACACGGACGCCCAAGTCTGCTGAAGGCGAAAATCCCCGTCAAAGCCAAAGCCAAAGCCAGGCAGCCTCCGCTGACAACTGATGGGTAGCCAGCGGACGCGCGGTGCGCCGCAGTCCGTGCATGGGGGTGTTCGATCCCGCCATTGTCCGCTCCATCCCCACCACAGTACAAAAACACTTCGCGCTGGGGTTGTCTCAGCGCGAGCGCTGCAACAACGCTTGACACCGGGCCATGTCCAGCCCCACCCACCACGGCTCGCCGGCGCTGCTTGAGCACCAGACCGATGCAGGCGACGATCGGGAATCGCGCAAAAATGTATCCATGCATGGGGTGCACGGCACTTTCACATCCCTCCAGTTGCCCTCACGGCACGGCTTCGTCGGGCGCGGGCCACGGGCGACCGCCCTGATCGACCTTGCATGCTGCGGGCCTGGCGACCATGCGCTCGTTCCGGTGTCGGCCCAAGGCCCCAGCAAACGCATGGGCACAGACCTGCTCAAAGAGCAGTGCCTATCAGCACTGACCGAACACATGCGCAGTCGAAGCAAATGCCTGCCCGGCTGGTTTTCGGTGTATCCGGGACGCGGTGAAGAACCCGATCAGCGCGGTGCTCCAACAGATCGGACTGTTTGATGCCCCTGACCATTGCCATGGTTTTGCGCAGACTGCAAACGCTGGGCTTGTGCCTGTCGCATCGGGTCGGCGAGCACCCTTGACATCGCCCATGGCCTGGGCAGCCGACCTGAAATGGAACCCGCGCTCCACTTCGCCTGGCCCGCCTCGCGCTGGACCAACAGCAGCCTGCCGTTCCCGGCAAAGGCTGCGCCGGTCGCCTGTGTGGCCTCAACGTCCCGTGAACACGGCCTTGCGTTTTTCCACAAACGAGCGCACGCCCTCGGCCCAGTCTTCGCTGGCGAAAATGCGTTGGCTGATGGCCGGGAAATCGGCCACGGCCGCAGCCGGCCCCTCTTCCACCGCTTTGATGGCATTGAGCCGCGTCGCTTGCACAGCCAAGGGCGCCTGTTCGGCGATGCGCTCGGCGATGGCCATCGCCTCCTGCAGCACCTGGTCATTCGGCACCAGTTTCTGCACCAGGTTGAGCCGGTAGGCGGTAGGTGCATCAAAGTCGTCGCCGGTGAGCAGCAGCAGCATGGCATTGCCCAGCCCGGCGCGCTGCGAAAGACGCAGAGTAGCGCCTGCACCCGGCATGAGCCCACGTTGCACCTCCTTCTGGCTGAAACGGCAGTCTTCCCCGGCGATCACGATGTCGGCACCCAACATGAGTTCGATGCCCACCGTGAAACAAACTCCCTTGACGGCGGCAATGACCGGCTTGGTACGCCGGCGATAACCCGGCTTTCCAAAATCATGGGGCTCCACCAATCCTTCGGGCACCACCTTTTCGCCCCGCTCCAGATGGGCCTGGATGGATGGCATGTCCAGGCCCGCCGTGAAATGGTCGCCAACCCCATGCAGCACACCAATGCGCAATTCGGGCTCGTCATCCAGGCGGGTATACGCCTCGGCGAGCTGCCGGAACATGACCGGCGTCCAGCCGTTGCGCTTGGCGGGACGGTTGATGCCGATGAGCAGCACGTTGCCAACAATCTGGGTATCGATGCAGCCTTCGGCGGGTGGTGTTGGGGTTAATTGAATGTGCATGGGTAGTAGGAAATCAAAGGAACCGACGTAGAGCGCCATGGAGCACTGCCAGATGACGCCCGACAAACGTGACCGCCAATACTCACCCCATGCGACGTGCAGGGCTGACTCGAAGGCGACTGCACAGCGACAACAGTGGCGTCTATGCTGGATGCCCGGTCGTCAGGCGGCCTGCGCCGCAGGCCCCACACGATGTGGGCGAACCCGGACAGTGGAATGGCCCCGTCAAACTGTCCAGGAGCCCTCCAAGACCGAACCCGTTCAGCAGGATCAGCCTGATCGCCGCCGCCAACCAGAGAGAAACCCGCGCCCCATGATCTCCATCGACACCGACACCACCGATCTCCTGGCTCACCTGGACAATGGTGTCCTCACCCTCACCATGAACCGCCCGGAGGTCCGCAATGCGATGTCTCGGCCCATGATGAAGGCCCTGCAGCAATTGATCACAGAGGCCGAACTCAATCCCGCCGTGCGCTGCATCGTGCTGACGGGCAGCGGCAACGCTTTCTGCGCTGGCGGTGACGTCAAAGGCATGGCTACGGCCCGGGCAATGGGTGAAGCCCCCCACACCATGGATGAGAGCATCCACCAGCAGCGCCACAACCAGCGCGAAACGGCGGGCCGTCTTTTTAGAATGCCCAAGCCGACGCTGGCCGTCTTGCCCGGCCCGGCTGCGGGGGCGGGACTTTCGCTGGCGCTCGCTTGCGACCTGCGCATCATGAGCAGCACTGCATTCATGACCACGGCTTTTGCCAAAGTGGGCTTTGCGGGCGATTACGGGGGTACCTATTTCCTCACGCAACTCATCGGTGCAGCCAAAGCCCGCGAGATGTACTTTTTGAGCGACAGGGTCAAAGCGGACGAAGCCTTGCGTCTTGGCCTGTGCAACTGGGTCGCCGAACCCGACGCGCTGGCCGCAAAAACACTGGAAATCGCACAGCGCCTGGCCAGCGGCCCACCCGTCGCCTATCGCTACATGAAAGAAAACCTCAACCGTGCCATGGCAGGTGAGGTCAACGACTGCCTGGATCTGGAAGCCACCCACCATGTGCACTGCGCCCAGACCAGCGACCACCAGGAAGCGGCCATGGCTTTTGTCGAGAAGCGCACTCCCGTGTTCCAGGGCCGTTGAAACCGCAACCACTTTTTTTGACGAAAGCGATTCCCCATGAAAACCCAACTCACCGAGATGCTCGGCATCGAACACCCCATTGTCCAGGGCGGCATGCACTTCGTCGGCTTGGCCGAACTGGCCGCCGCCGTGTCCAACGCTGGCGGTCTGGGTGTCATCACCGGGCTCACCCAGCGCACGCCCGAGCTGCTGGCCAAAGAGATCGCCCGTTGCCGCGAGATGACCGACAAGCCTTTCGGCGTGAACCTCACCTTCCTCCCCACGGTGTCATCGCCCGACTACCCCGGCTACATCAAGGCCATCATCGAAGGTGGTGTGAAGGTGGTGGAGACCGCAGGCAACAACCCACAAAAATACCTGCCTGCGCTCAAAGATGCGGGCATCAAGGTGATCCACAAATGCACGGCCGTGCGTCACGCCCTCAAGGCGGAAGCCATTGGTTGCGATGCGGTCAGCGTCGACGGTTTCGAATGCGGCGGCCATCCGGGCGAAGACGACGTGCCCAATTTCATCTTGCTGCCCCGTGCAGCCGATGTGTTGAAGATTCCGTTCCTCGCTTCCGGCGGCATGGCCGATGGTCGCTCCCTGGTGGCGGCGCTCGCCATGGGCGCGGATGGCATCAACATGGGCACCCGCTTCATCGCCACCCAGGAGGCCCCTGTGCATCAAAACGTGAAAGACGCCATCGTCGCCGCCACGGAACTGGACACACGCCTCGTGATGCGCCCCCTGCGCAACACCGAGCGCGTGCTCACCAACCAGGCGGTCGAACGCCTGCTGGAAAAGGAAAGGACCCTGGGCGCCAACCTCAAGTTTGAAGACATCCTGCCCGAGGTGGCCGGCGTTTACCCCAAGATCATGCAGGAAGGCACCATGGACGCTGGCGCCTGGTCCTGCGGCATGGTCGCCGGCCTGATCCACGATGTGCCCACGGTGAAAGACCTGATCGACCGCATCATGACCGAGGCCCACGGCATCATCAACGATCGCCTCGCGCGCTTCAACGCGGCCTGACCCAGGGGCTTCGGCCCCGGCTGCCACGCGCATGGGGGCAGGCAGTTGGCGCGTCAGAGTCCCCCCAGGCGACTCTCACCAAGCCCTCACGGTGATCTCACACAAAGAAAAACAGGCGCCTGATCATGCGCCTGTTTTCTTGCGCGGTTCAATGGGCTATTCGACCCGCGTGATCCGGTTGGGTTTGAAGCCCAGGTCGGCCGCCTTGCCTTTTCGGGCGCGGGCAGCGCGGGCATTGTTCAGGCTGCGAATCTCCAGCGTTTCCTCGCGTTCCTTGCCGCCACGACCTATCCCCTCGATCCTGACGCTGCGTGTGTAAGCCACCGCACCGGCCAAGGTGTCCTTGGCCTCCAGATCGATCAGCATCAAGCCACGACCGCCCTTTTCCATGGTCTTGAGCTCGGCAAGTTCGAAGGTCAGGATGCGGCCACCCGTCGATGCGCAGGCCACATGCGTGGCCGCAGCCAAAGGCTGGCTTCCCGACGTGTTGGCCGCATGCGACGGCGCGCAGACCGACTCCCCCTCGCCCACCGTGATGAAGGTCTTGCCCGCCTTTTGACGCGACACCAGGTTCTCGACCTGGGCCAGGAAGCCGTAGCCGCCTGTGCTGCTCAGCAGCAGCGTGGCGTTGGCCGGACCCGCGAAATAATGCAGCGGTTGCGTGCCACTCTCCAGCTCGATCAGGGTGGTGATCGGCTGTCCATCGCCACGCGCACCGGGCAAGCTGGCCACGGGGACCGAGTAGACCCGGCCATTGCTGCCAAACACGATGAGCGTATCGACTGTGCGGCACTCGTAGGTGCCGTGCAGGGCATCACCGGCCTTGAAGGCAAAGCTCGCCGCCTCGTGGCCGTGACCTGTTCGCGCACGCACCCAGCCTTTGCTGGAGACCACCACCGTCACCGGCTCGTCCACCACCTTGATCTCGACCACGGCCTTTTTCTCGGCCTGGATGAGGGTGCGACGGGCATCGGCGAAGGTCTTGGCATCGGCCTCGATCTCCCTGACCATCAGACGCTTCAAGCTGCCCGGATTGGCCAGAATGTCTTCCAGCTTGCCCTGCTCTTCGCGCAACTTGCCGAGTTCCTGTTCGATCTTGATCGCCTCCAACCGTGCGAGCTGGCGCAGCCGGATCTCCAGAATGTCCTCGGCCTGGCGATCGCTGAGCTTGAAGCGCTCGATCAAAGCCGCCTTGGGGTCATCGCTCTGGCGGATGATGGCGATCACCTCGTCGATGTTGAGCAGAACGAGCTGGCGGCCTTCCAGAATGTGGATGCGATCCAGCACCTTGGTCAGCCGGTGCTGCGAACGGCGGGTGATGGTGGTCTGACGGAATTCGATCCACTCGGTCAGCATCAGGCGCAACGACTTCTGCGTCGGACGGCCGTCAATGCCGATCATGGTCAGGTTGATCGGCGAAGAAGTCTCCAGGCTGGTGTGGGCGAGCAAGGCCGTGATCAGCTCCTGCTGGGCGATGCGGCTGCTCTTGGGCTCAAACACCAGCCGAACCGGGGCGTCTTTGCTGGACTCGTCGCGCACGCCATCGAGCACCATGAGCATGCTGGCCTTGAGCTGCGTCTGGTCCTGGCTCAGCGCCTTCTTGCCGGTCTTGACCTTGGGGTTGGTGATCTCTTCGATCTCTTCCAGCACCTTCTGCGAGCTCACCCCCGGCGGCAACTCGGTGACCACCAGATTCCACTGGCCACGCGCCAGGTCCTCGATTTTCCAGCGGGCGCGCACCTTGAGGCTGCCACGACCGGTTCGATAGGCATCGGCGATGTCGCTGGCCGGGCTGATGATCTGGCCGCCGCCCGGGAAATCCGGGCCGGGCAAGATGGCCAGCAACTCTTCATCGCTGAGCTTGGGCGACTTGATCAGGGCCACACAGGCATCGGCCACTTCACGCAGGTTGTGGCTGGGGATCTCGGTGGCCAGGCCCACAGCGATACCCGAAGCACCGTTGAGCAGGTTGAAAGGCAGGCGCGCCGGCAACTGCTTGGGCTCTTCGAACGAACCATCGTAGGTGGGGACAAAGTCCACCGTGCCTTCGTCGATCTCATCCAGCAGCAGGCCGGTGATGCGGGCCAGGCGGGCCTCGGTGTAACGCATGGCCGCAGCCCCGTCGCCATCGCGCGAGCCGAAATTGCCCTGGCCATCGATCAGTGGGTACCGCTGCGAAAAGTCCTGCGCCATGCGCACCAGCGCATCGTAGGCGGCCGAATCGCCATGGGGATGGTATTTGCCCAGCACATCGCCCACGACACGGGCACTCTTGACCGGCTTGGCAGCCGTGTTGCCGGAAAAGCCCAGGCCCATGCGCTCCATGGCGTACAGAATGCGGCGCTGCACCGGTTTCTGGCCGTCACACACATCGGGCAAGGCCCGCCCCTTGACGACCGACAGGGCGTATTCCAGGTAAGCACGCTGCGCGTAGGCCGCCAGGCTGTCGGTGTCAGGGGCTCCGGGCGTGTCCAGAGGCAATTCGGGGTTCATCGTGTCCATAAGCTCTTCTTCGGATTCATTGGCAAGCGAGCACGCTCACAGGGCCAGGCCAGGAACCGCTTCCCGGCGGGCCATGGCCTCGCGGGCCGCAGCCCGCTGTCGCGACACCGCCCTGGGCGGGCGCAGGTCTTGGTGCAAGCGCATCACTTTGCGCACATAGTTTTGGGTTTCACGGTAGTTGGGCACTTGCCGCCCTGCGCGCCGCACAGCGCCTTCGCCAGCGTTGTAAGCGGCCAGTGCCAGCTCGGTTTGGCCGTCAAAACGCGCCATCAGCCAGGCCAGGTAACGCGCCCCGGCATGGAGGTTGGTGCGCGGATCGGTCAGGCGCTGTTCGAGTGACTGCTGCGCCAACGCTTTCACACCAAATCGTTGCGCGGTTTCGGGCATCAGCTGCATCAGGCCCACGGCGCCTTTGGGGCTCACCGCTCGCGGGTTGAACCCCGACTCGGTGGCAATCACCGCCTTGAGCAACTCGTACTCCACCCCGTAGGCTGCAGCCGCCTCCCGAATCAGATACCGCACCGACTTGTACCGGGTGGACACATCAAACGCGGCACCGACAGTGGGTTGTGCCCACGCTGCGCTGCGCTGGGCACCTGTGACGGCCGAGCCGCCCGAGTGGCCCTTGCCCTTGTAAAAAAGCTCGTACCGGTTGTCGACGCGGTGGTCGGAAAAATGCGTCACGCCGCCGCGATCCACATAACCCCAGATCTGGGCCCAGGCAGGGGCGCACAGCAACAGCGCGAGCGCCACCGCGCTGCGCCGCCCCATGGCGCCCCACAAAGTCTTCAAACGTCGATCTCCACGGAGTCGCCATGCAGCTCCATCAACTCCCGCCTCGAGCCAGCTTCGCCCTTGCCCATGAGTTTGGTGATCAAGGCTTCCGTGCCGGCAAAATCCAGGCCCCCCAGCGTCACCGGCATCAAGCGGCGTGTGTCGGGGTTCAGCGTGGTGTCCCACAACTGCTCGGCGTTCATTTCGCCCAATCCCTTGAAGCGGCTGATCTGGCACTTCTCGCGCGACACGCCGTCCTTTTCACATTTGTCCAGGATGGCATGCAACTCACCTTCGTCCAGCGCGTACTGTTTGCTGGCTGGCTTTTTCCCGCGCGCCGGCACGTCCACACGGAACAGCGGGGGGCGCGCCACATACAGATGGCCAGTTTCGATGAGCTTGGGAAAGTGGCGGAAAAACAGTGTCAGCAACAACACCTGGATGTGCGAGCCGTCCACGTCGGCGTCGCTCAGGATGCAGACCTTGCCGTAGCGAAGGCCGCTCATGTCGGGTGTGTCCAGCGGGCCATGCGGGTCCACCCCGATGGCCACCGCGATGTCGTGGATCTCGTTGTTGGCGAACAGCCGGTCCCGCTCGACCTCCCAGGTGTTGAGCACCTTGCCGCGCAGCGGGAGGATGGCCTGGCTCTCTTTGTCGCGCCCCATCTTGGCACTGCCGCCCGCAGAATCGCCCTCCACCAGAAACACCTCGTTGTGGGCGATGTCCCGGCTTTCGCAATCGGTCAGCTTGCCCGGCAACACCGCCACGCCAGAGCCCTTGCGTTTCTCGACCTTCTGCCCGGCCTTCTGCCGGCTCTGCGCCGCCTTGATGGCCAGTTCGGCCAGCTTCTTGCCGTAGTCCACGTGCTGGTTGAGCCACAGCTCCAGAGCCGGGCGCACATAACTGCCCACCAGGCGCACCGCATCACGCGAGTTCAGCCGTTCCTTGATCTGGCCCTGGAACTGCGGATCGAGCACCTTGGCGCTGAGCACATACGAAGCCCGTGCGAACACATCTTCAGGCAGCAGCTTCACCCCTTTGGGCAACAGCGCGTGCAGCTCGATGAAACTCTTGACCGCCTGAAAGAGACCGTCGCGCAGGCCACTTTCGTGCGTGCCGCCGGCGCTGGTGGGTATCAGGTTGACATAGCTCTCGCGCACCGGGTGGCCATCTTCGGTGAAAGCGACACACCAGGACGCGCCCTCGCCCTCGGCGAAGCTGTCGTGGCCGCTGTCGGCAAAGCCCTCGCCTTCAAACAGCGGAATGACCGGATCGGCATTCAGCGTCTGCTGCAGGTAGTCGCGCAGACCGCCCTTGTATTGCCAGACCTGGGTGTCTTTGGTCTTTTCGTTCACCAGCGTCACACTCACGCCGGGCATGAGCACCGCCTTGCTGCGCAGCAAATGCGTCAGCTCGTTCATGGGGAGCGTGGCGGACTCAAAATACCTGGCATCGGGCCAGGCCCGCACCGTGGTGCCCTGCTTGCGGTCGCCATCCCCCTTCGGCTGGGTGAGCAGAGGCTCGATCACATCGCCCGCAGAAAACGCCAGGCGCGCGACCTGACCTTCGCGGTAGCTGGTGACCTCAAGCCGGGTTGACAGCGCATTGGTCACGCTCACACCCACGCCGTGCAGGCCACCCGAAAAGCTGTAAGCCCCGCCCTGTCCTTTGTCAAACTTGCCGCCCGCGTGCAAGCGGGTGAAAACGAGCTCGACCACCGGCGCCTTTTCTTCCGGGTGCATGCCGAACGGAATGCCACGGCCGTCATCTTCGATGCTCACCGACTGATCGGCGTGCAGCGTCACCTTGATCTTCTTCCCGTGTCCCGCCAGGGCTTCGTCTGCGGCGTTGTCCAGCACTTCCTGGATGATGTGCAGCGGGTTGTC
>JBFHEQ010000052.1:0-11427 GCA_041584075.1 Hydrogenophaga sp. | reverse complement strand
GTCTGCAGGAACACGATCACCACCAGCACCACCAGCAGCACGGCCTCCAGCAAGGTATGCACCACCGACTCGATGGAGGCGCGCACGAATTGTGTCGGGTCATAAGCGATGCGGAATTCCACGCCTTCAGGCATGTTCTCGCTCAACTCGGCCATGGTCTGGCGCACCTGTTCTGAAATGTCGAGCGCGTTGGAACCGGGCGACTGGAAGATGCCCATGCCCACGGCGGCGTCGTTGTTCAACAGAGAACGCAGCGAATAGTCGGCAGCGCCCATCTCCAGGCGCGCGATGTCGCGCAGGCGTGTCACGGCGCCATCGGCGTTGCTCTTGACGATGATGTCCCCAAACTCTTCTTCGCTGTTCAAGCGGCCTTGTGCGCTGATCGACAGCTGCATGTCCACCCCCGGCAGGCCCGGGGAAGCGCCCACCACACCGGCAGCGGCCTGGATGTTCTGGCCACGAATCGAAGCGACCACGTCGCTGGCCGAGAGGCCACGCTGGGCCACTTTCTGTGGATCCAGCCAGACCCGCATGGCGTAGTCACCACCACCAAACACCTGCACCTGGCCCACGCCC
This sequence comes from Hydrogenophaga sp., assembly GCA_041584075.1. GTDB lineage: Bacteria > Pseudomonadota > Gammaproteobacteria > Burkholderiales > Burkholderiaceae_C > Hydrogenophaga. The sequence goes on along the minus strand of JBFHEQ010000052.1, from coordinate 10,851 downwards.
TCGATGCGCGCCAGGCGGTCTTTCACGTTGAGCACCGCGTAGTTGCGCAGGTAGTTGATGTCGTAGCGTTCGTTGGGCGACACGAGGTGCACCACCATGGTCAGGTCGGGCGCGCTCTTGACCGTGGTGATGCCGAGGCGGCGAACCTCTTCAGGCAAGCGTGGCTCGGCCTGAGAGACGCGGTTTTGCACCAGCTGCTGGGCCTTGTCGGGGTCGGTGCCGAGCTTGAACGTCACGGTCAGGGTCATCGCGCCATCGGCGGTCGCCTGGCTGCCCATGTACAGCATGCCCTCAACACCGTTGATCTGCTCTTCCAGCGGCGTGGCCACGGTCTCGGCAATTACCTTGGGGTTGGCGCCCGGGTATTGGGCCCGCACCACCACCGAGGGCGGCGCCACTTCGGGGTATTCCGAGATCGGCAGCTCGCGCAAGGCCAGCAGACCTGAAATGAAGATCAGCAACGACAACACGCCGGCAAAAATCGGGCGGTCGATAAAAAATTTGGAGAGATTCATGGGAGGCCTGCTCAGGATTTCGCAGCATCAGTGCTTCGGGGCGCTTGCGCTTTTTGCTCCGCTGGCGCGGTTTGTGGGTCGACCAGGGTGCCAGGGCGCACCCGCTGCAAGCCGTTGACGACCAGGCGTTCACCGGCATTCAAACCTTGGGTGACGATGCGCATGCCGTTGGCCATGCCACCCAGTTGCACTGCTCGGTAGTTCGCGGTGTTGTCCGCGCCGACCACCATGACAAACTTCTTGTCCTGGTCGGTGCCCACGGCCCGCTCGCTGATGAGCAGCGCCGACTGGGCTTGGGCCTGGCCCATGCGCAAACGCGCAAACTGCCCAGGCATCAGGTTGCCGTCCTCGTTGTCGAACACCGCACGCACGCGCACCGTGCCGCTGCGCGAGTCGACCTGGTTGTCCACCAGCTGCAGCTTGCCCAGGATGGGGGTGTCAGGGCTGTCCGACGTGCCCATCTGGACCGGAATGGCCTCGATACCACGGCGCTCGCCTTTTTCATCGGGACTGCTGAGACTCTTCAAAGCGCGCGCCACGATGCGTTCGTCGGCATCGAAGCTCGCGTAGATGGGGCTCACGGACACCAGCGTGGTCAACACAGGTGCACCCGGCCCGGCCGCCACCAGGTTGCCCACCGTGACTTCAAGTCGGCCCACCCGGCCCGCCACCGGCGCGCGCACCTCGGTGTAGCTCAAGCTCAGGCGGGTGGCCTGCAGCGCTGCCTGCGCAGCACGCACATTGGCTTCGGCTTCGCGCAGGGCGTTGCCGCGCTCGTCCAGCTCGCGCTGGGCGATGGCGCGGTCGTCCCAGAGCCGTTTGGCGCGGACGTTTTCGCTGGCGGCCTGCGTCACACGGGCCTGGGCTGCGGCCAGTTGCGCTTCGCTGCGTTCAACGTCAGCGGCATAGGGCGCCGGATCGATGGTGAGCAGCAGCGCGCCCTTTTTGACCAGAGCGCCTTCGCGGAAATGCACGGACTGCACGGCGCCGGCCACCCGTGAGCGCACGTCGACCCGCTCGACGGCTTCGAGCCGCCCTGAGAAATCATCCCAGGCGTTGATCTGGTGGGCCGCGACCGTGGCCACGGTCACCGGCATCGCTGGCGGCGCAATGGCAGCAGGCGCTGCCTCGGCAGCGACGCCGGGTGCACCAAAGGTGATGACAGCCGCTGCGGCCACGGCGGTGAGGGCAACGCCTGTGGTCCACAGGGTACGTCGCAGGTTGGAAGTGTTTTCACGGGTCATGAGTGGGTCCTTCAATATGAAAAGTGGGTCGGTTTTGGGCAATGCAGCGGCCAGACCCTGCGTTCTGGCAGGGTCGATCGGTGGGGGAAACGGGGTGAAGTTGGCGGCTAGGTGCCGTCGGCTTTTCCGGCGTCTGGTGCTTCAGACAATGCGGAGGGGCCTGTGGTGGCCTCGAAGAACATCCGGAGCTCCTGCACCACCTCCGCGCCGCAAGGGCATTCGCCAAGGGCCGGTTCGGTCAGCGCTTGAGGCCAGTTCTGGGCGCTGGAGAGCGCGCGATAGGTCGCATCGATGCCCGCCGCGCGCAGACGCTCGGCATAGGCTTTGGCTTCGTCGTGCAGGGGATCATCGAGTCCACTGAACACCAGGGTGGGCGGCAGCCGGGTCAGGCGGCTTGAAGCGCCGGGCACGGCATAGGGGTGCTCGGCATCCATGGGGCAGCGGAGGTATTTTTTCCACCCCTCCGACCAGGCGCAGGTGGTGGCCCCGGCCATGGCGTTGCGCTGCGATCCGCTGCCCACACAGGGGTCGAGCATGGGTGACAACAGCACCTGCCCGGCGACCGGTGGGTGCCCACGGTCACGCGAGATCACCGACAAGGCCGCGGCGATGTTGCCACCGGCCTCTTCGCCCGCCAGGAACACCCGGGCGCCTTGGCCCGCCAGCTTGACGCGGTTTTTGTAAACCCAGCCCAAAAGGGCATACCCCGCCTCCACGCCGTCGGGAAACGGGTGCTGGGGTGCCAGCGGGTAGGCCATCGACACCACCACCGCCCCGGCGTGGGCCAGCAAACGCGCCACGGTCGCGCCGCTGTCCAGATCGCCAGCGACAAACGCACCCCCGTGGAAATGCACCACCAGCGGACGGGCGCTTCCGGGCTGTCGACTGCCGTAGACACGCACGTCGACTGCCTCACGTTCGACCAGCTCGACACGGAGATTTTTTTCTTCAATGGCCAAAGGGCCGACAGGACGGGTGGTGGACATGGGACTTCCAGGAAATCTGTGTTGCTTTGAACTTTAGCTGGGCTGGTCAACCTGATAAACAGGCGATTCCAGGGTTCAGTGTTTCCAAAACTCGAACAATGGATTGATTTTTGTGTGCGAGCATCGCAGCACACAAAGGCAGCCGCAAAGCGGCTGCCTTTGTGGCATCGCACCAGCGACCAAAAGTGGGTCGGTTGATGCGCGGTTGAAGACCCGAAACCTTAGGACACAGATGGATCAGATTCTCAGCATGCGCGCATTTGTGCGCGTGGTGGAGGCCGGGACTTTCACGCGGGCCGCCGACTCGCTGTCGCTGCCCAAAGCCACCGTCACCAAACAGGTCCAGCACCTGGAGACCCGGCTGCGCGTGAAACTGCTCAACCGCACCACACGCCGCGTCACGGTGACGGCCGACGGTGCAGCCTTTTACGAACGGGCTGTGCGGCTGCTGGCCGATCTGGACGAACTCGAGGCGAGCGTTGGCAGCGCACAGACGAAACCACAAGGGCGGCTGCGCATCGACATCGGCGCTTCGGTCGCCAGCCTGGTGATCATCCCGGCGCTCTCCGAATTCTTCGAACAGTTCCCCGACATCCAGCTCGACATGGGGGTCAGCGACCGGCCCGTGGACCTGATTGGCGACAACGTGGATTGCGTGATCCGGGTCGGTGAGCTGACCGACCAGTCCCTGGTCGCCAGGCGCATCGGCAACATGGCTTTTGTCACCGTGGCTTCGGCTGACTACCTGCGCCGATTTGGCACGCCCAAACATCCAGGCGATCTGGAGGGCACAGGACATCACATGGTCAATTTTCTCTCTCCCCGCACCGGGCGCATGATGCCCCACGATTTTGCAAGCGAAGGCGAAAACATTTCCCTGGTCGGCCAGCACCACGTGGCCGTGAACGAATCCAATGCCTACCTGGCCGCCTTGCTGGCTGGCCTGGGGGTGGGGCAACTGGTGACCTTCATGGTCCAGCCCTACCTGGATGATGGCCGGCTGGTGGAAGTGATGCCCGAATGGAAAACTGCGGCCATGCCGGTGTACGTGGTCTACCCCCCGAACCGCCACCTGAGTGCCAAGGTCCGTGCCTTCGTGGACTGGGCCGTAGACCTGTTTTCCCGGCACCCGAATCTGCGCTGAAGCGCCGGAGAAACGGGCCTGCTTGCGAGCGGCGCAGCGTGGGAGCTGTTTCTACTTGCTGCGATAAGCGATGCCCACACTCAAGCCGTGGGTGGTCACACGCCCCACCAGCGGGCTGTGCGCTGCACCACGCAGCAGTTGCGACAGATCCAGCCCACCAAACGCCACCCAGTGTTTGCTCATCGCATGGGTGAACTGCACGCTGGTGCGAAAGCTCTCCCATCCGCTGCCGATCAGGTAGGCCTGACGCCCCGTGTCCATGGCGGCGGCGCTGCTGATGCCGTATTGCGTCTGCAGGTAACGGCCGTTGCCCCAGGTGCTGGACATGGAGAAGTCCCAATAGGTTTTCTCCGACACCGGCCAGCGGTAGCCCACGCCCTGGCTCAGTCGCAACCCACCCTCGCGACCCAGCAGATCCTGGTCAACCGATGCGCTCCAGCTCCACCGGTCACCAAACGCACGGCTCAGGGACGCCCTGGCGCGCAAGGTGGTGCGCACATCGGGCAAGCCTGCCAACTCGGGGTCGCCGTCAAAGCTGCGACCATTGTCGATGCGCAGCGAAGCCCCCAGCCGCCAGTCGCTGAAAATATCGAAGTTGGTGCTCACCCCTGTTTCAAGTTTTTCGCGCCCGGCACTCATCAGGGAATTGGCGCGCGAACGGGAAACGCGCACCGAACCGAGCTGGAAGGCCCACATGGGTTTGAGCGTGAAACTCGCTTTGCCGTGTCCCACATGGGTGGACGACGAGGCCAGAGAAGCCCCGATCAGATAACCCTCATCCGTCTGGGGAACGCTCAGGGCCCCCTCGGCCCAGGCGGATCCGCCCGCGCCAGCAGCCGCCAACGCCCATCCCGCCAACCATGCGTGTTTGATGCTCATGCCGAGATCATAGCCAGCCAGTGTGAGCCGCGTGTAGGACGGATGCCCTAGAGATGGTGTTCTGCCGAGAGTCAGGCCCTGGCACTCGGCCGCTGCGCCACCCGGTCCCGCCAGGCCTGCAAGGCGGCGAACCCCTCGGCCCCGGCGTTGAAGCGCATCAACTTGGCAAACTCCAGGGCGCAGAACGCCGTGATGTCGGCGATGGTGAAGCGCTCTCCGGCCACCCAGTCCTGCTTCTGCAATTCGGCGTCGAGCCAGCGGGCCGTCTCGCGCAGTTTGACACCCTGCGACTGCCCATAGTCCGGAAACTGTGGCTGCTCGAGCGGCGCCAGACCGGGGTGGGTGTGGCGGATGCAGTTGGCGATGGGCGCGAGAAAATACCACTCGATGCGCCGGTCGGCCATTTCGATGAAAGCACGCTCGGTGGCGTCCGTGCCCATCAGGTTGGGCTCTGGATATAGTCCCTCCATGTAGGTGCAGATGGCGCGGGTTTCGGTCAGCACACGGCCGTCGTCCAGCTCCAGCGCAGGCACCCGCGCCAGTGGGCTCTTGCTCAGGTACTCGGCCTGCTTGTGCTCCTGGGCGTTGAGATCCACATCGACCAGGGTCAGGCCTTGTATATTTTTTTCCACCAGGAACATCAGCACGCGCCGTGGGCTGGGGGCGCGGGGAGAGACAAACAGTTTCATGGGGTGTGTCCAGTGGTGTTGGAGGCGGTGACCGTGGCGGGCGGCGTCTGGGGAGTCCCCATTTCAACCATCTTGCGCGCCTGCTCGGAAAAGCGCTGGGCACCCGCTTCGCCATCGCGGGCAAGGTCCATCCTGGAAGGGGGTTGCTCAATGCCCCGGACCACGGCGGGTCGGGCACGGATCGCATCCCGCCAGCGTTTGAGGTGCGGCAAATCATCGATGTCCACGCCCGACCAGCGGTGTGTGCGCACCCAGGCCCAGTTGGCAATGTCGGCGATCGAATAGTCACCAGCGAGAAATTCGTGGTCTTTCAGGCGCTGGTCGAGCACACGCAGCAGACGCTTGCTTTCGCCCTGGTAGCGGTCAATCACCGCCGGGATTTTTTCAGGGAAATAGCGGAAAAACACATTGGCCTGACCCATCATGGGACCCACGCCACCCATCTGGAACATCAGCCATTGCGTGACCAGCGAACGCCCCTTGGGATCGCCGGGCATCAGCCGCCCGGTTTTTTCGGCGAGGTACATCAGGCAGGCGCCCGATTCAAACACCGCAAAGTCACCCGCCTCGTGATCCACGATGGCCGGAATGCGGCCGTTGGGGTTGATGGCGAGGAAGCCCTGCTCTTTCTGCACCCCGGTGGTCAGGTCCAGCACTTCGAGCCGGTAGGGCAGCCCCAGCTCCTCCAGCGCGATGGACACCTTGTGTCCGTTGGGGGTGGCCGCTGAATAGAGCGTGATCATGCAGAGGGGTCTCCGGTGACAGACATCACGCCATCCTACGCCGGCGCGCCAACGGAAGAAGTCTCCCGCATGACCGCTCGCCGCCTCAGGGCCGGGCGGCGTTCAGCGTGTCGCGGGTGCGTTGCGCTTCTGCCCGGGCGGCCTGGGCAAAATCATCGTTGGCGGAAGCGTACAAAATGGCGCGCGAGGAGTTGACGATCACCGTGCCCGTGATGGCCCCGGCATCGTCCGAGCGCAAACCCGCGCGCACGGTGGCCAGCGCATCACCGCCCTGGGCACCCACACCCGGGATCAGGAGTGGCAATGTGGGGGCCAGCTCACGCACGCGCTCGATTTCATTGGGGTAGGTGGCGCCCACAACCAGACCGAGCTGCCCGTTCAGGTTCCAGGGACCCTGCGCCAGCCGGGCAATGTGTTCGTACACCAGCGGCTGCCCTTCGATCGAGGCCAGGCGCTGGTTTTGCAGATCGTCGCCGCCGGGGTTGGACGTTCGACACAGCAAAAAGGCGCCCTTGCCGTGGTGTTTGAGATACGGCGTGACCGAATCAAAACCCATGAAGGGCGAGAGTGTCACGGCGTCGGCGCCGTAGCGCTCGAAGGCTTCGATGGCGTATTGCTCGGCGGTGCTGCCAATGTCACCACGTTTGGCATCGAGGATCACGGGCACATCCGGCGCCGTGGCCTTCATGTGGGCCATCAGGCGCTCCAGTTGCGCCTCAGCCCGATGGGCCGCAAAGTAGGCGATCTGAGGTTTGAAGGCCATGGCCAGATCAGCCGTGGCGTCCACGATGGCCGCACAAAAATCGTAGATCCGGTTGGCATCGCCTTTCAACGCGCCCGGAAATCGCGCCGGATCGGGGTCCAGGCCCACACACAACAGGGAACGGTTTTGCGCTTCGGCGCGCTGCAGCATGTGGGTGAAGGTCATGCCGGCATTTTATTCGCCGCCTCACACGCCCCAGGCATCAACCCGGCAAAACATCGCGCAAGAACGACTCCACCACGGTCGCCAGCGCCACCGGCGTTTCGTCCATGGGGTAGTGGCCGGCATTGGCCATGATGTCCAGGCGGGCGTTGGGATAGTGCTTCAGCCAGGTGGCCCGGCAGGTCTCGGCTCCCAGCGCCGGGTCGTGTTCACCCGCTACAACCAGCACCGGCAATGTTTTGCCGTGGATGCGTTCGGCAAAAGGCGTCTTGGCCCAGGCGGTGAGGTAGGCATCAAACGCGGCCACATCGGAATGGTCGAGCGAAGCCCTGACCATGGCGTCCAGCCAGGTGCCTTTGAGCCGGCTGCCGGTGGTGATGTTGAGGATCTCGCGACGCGCGCCCGCATCTTTGGCTGCGCTGGAGAAAAACGCCCAGCCCGCCTCGTCAAACGGCACACCATCGGCCGGCACCGGCGCGATGCCCACCAGCGCCTGTACACGGTCCGGGGCATCGGCCAACACCATCTGGATCGCTCCGCCGCCCATGGAGTGCCCCATCAACGCAAACGTTTTCCAGCCCAGGCTGTCGGCCAGGGCCAGCGCGTCCGACGCGATCTGGGCAAAGGTGTAGGGGCCCCCACTGCCCTGGCGCTGGCCATAGCCGCGCTGGTCCATGAAGGCATAGGTAAAGGCTTCGGTGTCGAGGCTTTGCACAAACGGGCCCCAACCTGAGGCATGACCCAGCCAGCCGTTGAGGGCGATCACGTGGCGAGGGCCGGTGCCGATCACGTGGGCGAAGGGGTTGTTGCCGTTGCTGCTCATCAAACGTCTCCTCGGGTCAGGGCTGTGTACACGATTTTTTCAGAAGCTCTGGACCACATGATGCACGAGCGCATGTCCCACGCCAAGCACCCATCCCGGGCAGAATGGGCGCTTTCATCGACCGCCCTGCCACTGGCGCCCTTCCCGGAACAACCCCGTGCAAGCTCTGACCCGACAGCAACTCATCCTGCTCGTCTTGCTGACAGTGGTGTGGGGCCTGAACTGGCCCATCATGAAACTCGGCGTGACCGGTTTCCCGCCCCTGACGTTTCGCTCCCTGTGCATGTGGATCGGGTTGCCGGTGCTCGCCATCGCACTGAAGGTTCGGGGCGTCCCCTTCGGTATCGCCCGCGAACACTGGCAAGAAGTGGGCTTGCTGGCGGTCGCCAACATGTTCTTCTGGCATGCCCTGGTGGTGCTGGCCGTGCAGTCGCTGTCCAGCGGACGGGCGGCGATCCTGGGCTACACCATGCCGATCTTTTCCGCACTGATCGGTGCCCTGCTCTTCGGGCAGCGCCTGCCGGGCCGGGCCTGGGGCGGTGTGGCCGCTGCAGCGCTGGGTGTGGTGTTGTTGTTGTGGCACGAGATCACCGCCCTCACAGGGCGTCCAGCCGGTGTGGCCATGATGCTGGTGGCCGCCGCCGTCTGGGCGTTCGGCACGCAGCTGATGCGCCGCACGACCCTGCCCTATCTCACGCTGACCATTGCGTTCTGGATGACGGTGCTCACCACCTTGTGGATGAGCGGGCTGGCCGTGGTGTTCGAGCAGGACCGCTGGGCCTGGCCCACGCTGCCGGTCTGGGGCTCCATCGTCTACAACGCCATCGGCGTGTTCGCTTTCGCCCAGGTGGCCTGGCTGGCGCTGGCCCGCAGCCTGCCACCCATCGCATCCACGCTGTCGGTGATGATGATCCCGGTGCTGGGCGTGTTCAGCGGGGCCTGGTGGCTGGGCGAAGTCCTGCACTGGCAGGACTGGACAGCGGTGGCCCTGGTGATGTTCGCGATCGCCACCGTGCTGTTGCCGGCCCGTATCAACCCGGCGAACCCCTGAACCGGCCTGTTCAGGCGGTGCGCAAGGCCTCCAGCGCCAGACACAGATCGGCCCAGGCCTCGCGCTTGGCTGCGGGCGTGCGCAACAGATAGCCCAGGTCGTAGGTGGCGATCAGGGGCACGCCCCGGTACTGATGCACCTGGCCACGCAAACGGCCCAAAGGCACCTTGGTCTGCAACAGGGATTGCGCCGCGATCCGTCCCATGGCAATCACGATCCGGGGCTGCACCAGCGCCAGCTGGCGCGCCAGATAGGGCTCACATTGCGCAGCCTCTTCGGCCGACGCGCTGCGGCTGGGCGGGGGCCGGCACTTGAGGGCCTGGGTCAGGTAGGCCGCGCGTTCGGCAGACTCACCCGCCCGCGAGACGCCCACCGCCGCCAGCATGTTGTCGAGCAGTTGACCGGCCTGATGGGTGAACGGCGCGCCCAGGGCGTCGTCGTGCTCATCGGGGGCATCGCCCACCACCATCCAGTGGGACTGGAAGCTGCCCGCCCCCAGCACCGCCTGTTTCCGGCTCTCGCACAGGCCACAGGCTTCACAGCCACTCACCGCCGCCTGCAGCGCGGGCCAGTCCAGGCCGTCGGCCACCGGTGCCACCCGGGGGACGGGCGCCACAGGCTCCGGCGGCAGCACCGGAGCGGTTGCGCGGCCACGCAGGGGCTCCACAGCCGGACTGCCGGGCCGGGGTACCACCGCCACGGGAGCAGGCGCGGCCACCTCGGGGGGGGCCGTCACGGGTGCCGGCGCCTGTGCCTGTGCCTGGGCGCGCCTGGGCGCCCAGACCCGCACGCCCATCTCGGCCAGCATGGCCCGCTGGCGCGCGTCCAGATCGGGCACAAACGAGGTGTCCACCGACGCGTCCTGGTCTTCGTCGTGAGCCCGTGTGTCGTTGTTCATGCAGAGCCCTCACCGGAACCTGGGGCTTGCAAGCGCAGGTTCATCACGATACCGTCTTCGCGCCGCCCCTGCCCGGCAGGGTAGTACGCCTTGCGCACCCCCATTTCGGCAAAACCGCATCGCGTGTACAAAGCGCGCGCCGGCGTGTTGCCGACGCGAACCTCCAGCCACAGCCAGAGCGCGCCGCGCCCGCGCGACCACAACACCAGGGCGTCCATGAGACACCGGGCCCAGCCCTGACGCTGGAAGGGGGGCGCCACCGTGATGTTGAGCAGATGCACCTCCTCCACACCGGGCATGGCCACCAGGTAGCCCAGCAGAACGTGGCCATCGGGGCGCTCAGGCCGGGCCACCTCACCCGGCAGCAGCTCGCCCAGCAGCAGCATGGCCGGGTAGCCGGCCGCGATCGAGTCGGCAAAATGTTTGCGCGACCAGGGGTGGCCGTAGGCGGTTTTCTCGACCTCGGCGACGTCGTCCAGATCGGCTTCTGTCATGGGTGCAAAGGCGACCCTGCGGGACGGCGTCGCGCCCGCGGCCTCGTCGGGCCAGTCGGCAGGCGACCACACCGGCACGGCAGGGGCCGCTGGCGAGGACGCCGCGACGGTTGGGGTGCCCAGCGCGGTGGTCATGCTGTTCCCTGAGCGGCCAGGCGCTCGGCTTCGCGCTCGTCGGTGGTTCGGGCCACCTTGTCGCGCACATACACCGGCAAGGTGTCGGCGGCCACCACGGCAGCACCCGCCGCCAGCAGCCGGGGAGCCAGTCGCAACAGGGCGGCGGCGGTGGGCAAGGCCTCGACGCGCGGGCCGGGCAAGGTCGCCAGAGGCCCGGGATACACGGCAAACGCATTCCCCGCCCACAACACCTCATCCGATGCAAGCGCTGCGCCCGGCGGCAGGCTGTCTTGCACGCTGCCCAGCCAGTCGGCCGGGGCACACAGGCGCGGCGCCTGCACCG
>JBFHEQ010000051.1:0-11874 GCA_041584075.1 Hydrogenophaga sp. | reverse complement strand
TGCCTGGATCCAGGGTGTCGAACATGGCGCCAATCCGTTTGGACCCCACGCCATGCTCGGCCGAAAATGAGCCGCCCAGAGCCTGCAAGCTGCCGTACAGCACAGACTCGACCTGCACCGCCAGTTCAGGCGCCAGAGCACCCGCCTGGTTCAGGATGATGTGCAGGTTGCCGTCGGCCAGATGACCGAACACATAGGGCTGCAACCCGGCATCGATCTCCGCCAGGCCGGTCAGCACACCGTCGAGGTAGTGGGCCAGGCTGGACAGCGGCACCGACACATCGTAAGACGGCGCTGCGGGGTGGACGCGGTAGAGCGCATCCGTGTCCTCCCGCAGCATCCACAGGTCTCGCTCCTGACGCGCCGAGCTGGCAATGATGCCGGTGGCCTCGGGATACCGCTCCAGCACCTGCTCAAACAGGGTTTCAAAAGCATCTTTCAGCGGCTGTTCGTGCGCGCCACCCAGTGACAGCAGCAGGAAAATCGGCTGGTCCAGCGCCAGGCCTGGCTCGCTCCAGCTCTGGGCCTTGGCCGTCAACTGGATAAAGCCTCGCCACAAAGCCTCGGCGGCACGCAAATGACCCGCCTCGGCGTCCATTGCCCACCGGATGGCGTCCAGTGCGGCCTGAACCGAAGGCAGACCCAGCAGCGCCGTGGCGCTGGCCTGGGGCAGCGGATCCAGCTTGAGCACCACCCGCGTCACGATGCCCAGGCTGCCCTCGGCACCGATGAACAGGTGTTTGAGATCGTAGCCGGCGGAATTTTTCACGACCTGCGTCAGGTCGCTGTAGACCGAGCCATCGACCAGCACGGCCTCCAGCCCCAGCACGCGGTGGCGCATGACGCCGTTGCGAAAGGCCATGATGCCGCCAGCGTTGGTCGACACCATGCCAGCGATGGTGGCCGAGCCGCGCGAAGGGATGTCGATGCCAGGTTCCAGGCCTTCGGCCGCCGCCGCCTGTTGCAGCGACTCCAGCGTGACGCCACCCTGCACCACCGCGATCCGGCTGACCGCGTCCAGGCACTCGATGTGCTGCATGCGTGTGAGCGACAGCATGACTTCGCCCGGGCGGGAGATGGCGCCACCCACCAGCCCGGTTCGCCCGCCCTGCGGCACGATGGGCACACCATGCTGGCGGCACAGACGCACCACCTCGGCCACCTCGGCGGTGCTGCCGGGCAACACCATCAGGCCCGCGCCGAGGTTGTCGGGATGCCAGCCTGGGTCCAGCGCCGCCACGTCGGCGCCGCTTCGCACATGGGATTCGCCGACCAGTTTGCGCAGGGCCGCGGTGAATGTCTCCAGCATCAGGCGGTCGCTCGGTGGGGCTGGCAGATTTGCGCGAGTGCGGCCACCAGGCGGTCGTTCTCGGCCGGGCTGCCGATGGTGGCGCGAATGAAGCCTTCGTAGCCCGACTCGCGCCAGGCTTTGACGATGATGCCGTGTTGGCGCAACAGCGCATCGGCCACGCCAACACTGTCTTTCCCCGCATCAAAAAACAGGAAGTTGGTTTGCGAAGGGGCGACGCGAAGGCCCAGCGCCCGCAGCGCCGTGTCTGTGCGCTCGCGCTCGCTGCGCAGACGCGCCGTCGAGGCCTGCATCCAGGCCTCGTCTTTCAGGGCGGCCAGCGCCGCGGCCTGGGCGGCGGCATTGACGTTGAACGGGGTCTTGGCCGCCGTCAACACGCGCGCGATCTCGGCGTGCGAACACACGGCGTAGCCCACCCGCAAGCCAGCGAGCCCGTAAGCTTTGGAGAACGTGCGCAACACCACATGGGCGATGCCACGGTTTCGCAGCACCTCAATGCCATCCGGGCCACCGGGATCGGCAAACTCAAAATACGCTTCATCCAGCACCAGCAAGGTGCCCGGCTTCACGGCCTTGAGCACGCGCTGCAACGCCGTGCTGTCCAACGCCGGTCCCACCGGATTCCAGGGCGATGACAGAAAGGCCACCTGGGGCACCTGGGCCAGTTCGCGTTCCAGACCTTCCAGATCAAAACCCAGTTCCGGGCTCATCGCGACCTTGATCACCTCGGCCCCGGCCGCCAGAGGTTCGATCTCATGCAGCCCGAAACTGGGCACCACGGTCAGCACGCGGCTGCCCGGCACCAGCAGGGCCCGCGCAATGGCAGCAATCATTTCCTCGGAGCCGTTGCCCACCACCATCTGTTGTGCATCCACGCTGAGCTTGTGCGCCAACGCAGCGCGCAGGGCCGTGCAGCCGGGATCCGCATAACGCCAGGGCTCGTAGGCGGCGGAGGCCAGCGCTTCCATCACCTTGGGCGAGCAGCCTTCGGGGTTCTCGTTGCTGGCCAGGCGCGCGATGTCGTGCCGGCCACTGATGGCCCGCGCGAGTTCGATGCTCATGCCGGCGTTGTAGGTTGGCAGCGCGGCGACATGGGGGTTGAAGCGCAGGCCGTGTGGCTTGTTGTCGGATGCAGAAGGGGTCATGTGAGCCATTCAAAAGGTGAACAAAACGTCAAAGATCGAGCACCAGGTGGCCCTTGGGCCGCGCGCAGCAAATCAGCACCTGTCCGGCGCCCGGCTCGTCCAGCGGCTCTTCGAAGTAGCTGACTTCGCCGTCGACCAGGCCGGTCTCGCAGGTGCCGCACACGCCGGCGCGGCAGCTGAACTCGGACGTCAGGCCCTGGCTCTCGGCAAACGACAGCAGCGATTCAGATCCCTCGACCCAAGGGACGCTGCGGCCGCTCCTGCGGAAGGTGACGGTGATCGCGCCATCGGCGGTTTCTGCGGCGGTGACAGCCGGCACACTGGGTGCCAGGGCTGCAACAGGTGGCGGTGCCGCCTTGACCAATGGAGCGTCGGGTTCCAGCACGGTGGCCGGGCCGAAAAACTCGTACGCGATGCGCTCCTTCGCCACGCCCAGGCTGCGAACCAGCCGAAACACGGCTTGCATGAAGGGCGGTGGTCCGCACAGGTAGAACTCGTAATCGTCGAGTGGCAACCACTGCTGCAGCAACTCGCGAGTGATCACACCCTCGGCCTGGAAACGCAATGCCGCGCGGTCGGCCTCGGTGGGGAAGCGGTAGATCACATGGGCATCGATGCCGCTGCGCGAACCCGTCACCGCGCGCACCTCGTCACCGAGCGCATGCACATCGCCGTTGTCGCAGGCGTGGATGAACACGGTGCGGCGATCGCTCTGCTCGGCCAGCGCGTGCAGCATCGACACCATGGGCGTCAGGCCCACACCGCCCGAGAGCAGGACCACGGGGCGCGCGCTTCTGCGGTCGAGGTAAAAGTCACCCCGCGGGCCGTCGGCCATCAGGATGTCGCCCACCTCCACCTGGTCGTGCAGGTAGCACGAACCCAGGCCGTCGGGCAGACCGGGTTGCGATGCCCTCTCGCGCTTGACAGAGATGCGGTAGCGCCCCGGATGGCCGGGTGCGCACGACAAGCTGTACGTGCGCAGCACATGACCGCGTTCGTTGTTGGCCGGGAACTTGAACACCAGAAACTGGCCGGCCTCGAATGCGCGCCAGCCACCAGGCTCGACCGGCTCCAGATGAAACGATGTGATGGTGCTGCTTTCCCGCACCTTGTCGATCACCTTGAGGGGGCGAAAGCCCCCCGGTCCTGTCACGGCACTCATGCAGCCTCGGCCACGGCCGGCTGCTCGGAGGGCTCGCGCTCCTCCTGGATCATTTGTGCCAGGCGGCGGCGAAAGCGCAGCGGGCCCACATCGATCTTCAGATCGATGTGGGGCGTGCGCTTTTCGGCAAACCCTTTGTGGACGGCCTCCAGAATCGGGCGATCTTCCTCGAAAGCACCGCGCACCGAAGTCGCGAACTGGCGCGAGATCTCGGCGTCGTCCGGGGCGAAGTTGCGCATCTGGAACCAGTAGTACTTGGTGGTGTTTTCGTCGATGGGGGTCATGAAGTTGTAGCTGTCCATGATGAAAACATCCTTGTGCAACGGCTGGCCCTCGCCGCCCGTTCCGGCCGGCGTGAAGATGGCTTTGATGAGCGCATTGGATGGGTAACGCACCTCATACTGCTGCTTGCGGTCGCAACGGCCCTCGAACTTGAGGAAGGGCGCGTAAAACGGGGCGGGGTCCACATCGTTCATCCAGCGCCACACCGTGACGCCGTTGTCGGCCACCGTGGTTTGCAGTGGCGTGTCTTCGCAAGCCGAGCTGGCAAACGAACCTGGGTGCACCCAGGCCACGTGTGTGGGATCCAGCAGGTTGTCGGTCATGTACTGGTAGTTGCATTGCACATTCATGCCATCACCCTGGTTCAAGCCCCAGGCCGGGTCGCCCCAGTGCTCGACCGCAAAGATGGTGGCCGGATCGGCCAACGCGGGTTCGCCCATCCAGATCCACAGCAGACCGTAGCGCGCCTCCATCGGGTAGGAGCGCACCACCGCCGTGCTGGGCGGACGGTCGGTGCCAGGTGCCCGGGTGCAGGCACCCGAGCAATCGAACATCATGCCGTGGTAACCACACTCGATCTGGTCGCCCTTGATGCGACCCATGGAGAGCGGCAGCTTGCGGTGCGGGCAAGCATCCTCGAGTGCCGCAACACTTCCATCGGACTTGCGAAACAGCACGATCTTCTCATCCAGAATCCTGACTGGAAATGGCTTGTCGGCCACCTCGTTTTCCCAAGCGGCGACGTACCAGGCATTGCGCAAGAACATGACGATTTCTCCTACGGGCTCAGTCATTTTTAAGTCTATACCTTAGTGAATATCGACCGATACAACAAGCGAATTTGTCTGCTCTCTTCTTTAGAAAAGCTAAACTCAAAGCATGACGCGAAAAATGCCACCTGCAGCGCACCCGCCGGCTGCACGTCCACCGCAGCAACTGCCGCCATTGCGTGCCCTCCAGGCCTTCGAAGCCGTGGCCCGCACAGGCAGCGTGATGTCGGCGGCACTGGAATTGGGCGTGTCGGCCGGCGCGGTCAGCCAACAGATTCGCAAACTCGAGGAGTTGCTCGATTTGCGCCTCTTTGAACGGCGCGGCAGAGGCATGGAACTGTCGACCTGGGGCCGGCTGTACCACCCTGAACTGGGGTCCGCCTTTGACCGCTTGCGTACCGCACAGCAAAGCCTGTGGCGCCTGCGCACCGAAAGCGGCTTGACGGTGAGCTGCCTGTCCTCGATGGCCAGCAAATGGCTGGGCACACGGCTGTTCGACTGGCAAGCCCTCCACGCAGAATCGCGGCTGCGGCTGATCGGCGCGGAAAGCGAGCCCGACCTGGCCGGAGGGGGTACCGATTTTCGCATTTCCTACGGCCATCAGTCGCGCCACCACACCCACTTCGCCGAGCTCTTCACCGACTGGGTGGTTCCCGCCTGCTCGCCCGGGTTGCTCCTGACCCGTCCGGCAAGCACGCCGGCCGAATTGCTGAGCCTGCCCCTGATTGGCATCACCTGGGAAAGCTCGCACCTGCCGCCACCCACCTGGGCGGACTGGGCGCGCAGTGCAGGCCAGGACGATGGGCCGGTGACCAGCACCCTGACCTTCTCCTTGTCGAGCGCGGCCATCGACGCTGCCCTGGCAGGCCGGGGGCTGGTGCTGGCGCCCATGTCCATGATCACCGGCGACCTGGTTGAAGGGCGGTTGGTCCTCCCCTTCGACCATCGCCTCCAGCTGCCTCAGCCCTATTTTCTGGCCTGGGACCGGTCGGCCCTGAACAAGCCATTTGGCCGTGAATTCCAGCAATGGGTTTTGACCCTGGGCCGGCGGCAGGCGGGTATTTCTTCGGGTGAAATCCCTTTGAGCCGGCTGACGGCCGACACGGTGATTCGCCCGATCAGCCAATAGTCCCTCCAAAGGGAACCGGGCCGTCCGCGCCAGTTTTCTAAGACCAGCGAGGCTAGAAAACGCTGCGCTCAACGGGGCTCGGCTTGCCGTCGGTGGTGGGTGAGAAATGTGCGACCAGTTCGTGGTCTTGCCCGGGATAGGTCACCCGCACGAACGTCACCGGGCTGGCCCCGGTCCATGTCCGGCGCTGGATGATCAGGCATGGGGTGCCGCCTTCGACCTTCAGCAGGGAGGCCATTTCGTCGTCAGAGGCGCCGGCGCGGATCCTGTGCTCCGCCGAGGTCCAGGGAACATGGCTGACAAGCCAGGCACCTGGTGGCTCGCCTTCAAAGGTTTCTAAGGCCGCTCGCGGAACGGCGGTGAGGTTGATCAGCCGGTACTCCAGACAGAAGGGCCGCTCGCCCGCGAAGTGGAGGCTGCGCAATTCGAGCACCGGGCCCGCCTTGTCCAGACCGAGCGCAGCCATGTCGGCTCGGAGGCTGCGCCGTTTCTTGTGACCGATCAGCTCAAAGCGGTAAGGCTGGCCCAGCGCCAGCACCTCAGCGCGGATATCGTTGATTTCAAGCACCGCCGAACTCGAGTGCGATCGCATCACAAAAGTGCCGGCCTTGCGCCGCCGCTCCACCATGTTGGCGCGCGCCAGCTGCGTCAAAACCTTGTTGACGGTCATGCGGGAACACCGGTATGCGTCAGCGAGCTCGTGCTCGGAGGGGACGCGATACCCAGGCTGCCACTTGCCGCTCAGGATGTTCTGCTCGATATCGTTCAGGATCCGATGGTGCAAAGACACGACCGGTTCTGCTGGCTGCTTCGTTGCCTTGACAGAACCAGTCGATCGGCCAGTCGATAAAGCCGGCCTGGAGTTAGACGTGGATTTCAACTTGTTGGGCATCAGACAAGCATAGCCGCACCGCGATCGAGGTAGGTATCGAGGAACTGGTCCAGGCGGGGATGGCGGGGCTTTCCAAAAACCGTTTGCGGGCTGCCTTCCAGCAACAGCTTGCCTTGATCGAGAAATGCAATCTTGGACCCGACCGAAGCGGCAAACCCAATTTCATGCGAAACCACCACCATGGTCATGCCATCGTCGGCCAGGGCCCGCATGACATTGAGCACCTCGCCGGTGAGTTCGGGGTCGAGCGAAGAGGTCGGCTCATCGAACAACATGATTTTGGGCTCCAGTGCGAGCGCGCGCGCGATGGCGACGCGCTGCTGCTGCCCCCCTGAGAGCTGGGACGGGTAGTGCCCAGCCCGCCCTTCCAGGCCCACCTTTTTCAGCTGCACCATCGCGCGCTCTTCTGCTTCGGCCCGAGAGAGCTTGCGCACCGTCTTCAAGGCTTCGCTCACGTTGCCCAAGGCCGTCATGTGCGGCCAGAGGTTGAACTGTTGAAAGCACATACCGATTTGCGCACGCGATTCACGGATGCGTTCAGCGCTCAGACGAGCGCGTTTGCCGTTGGCATCCAGCGCAAAACCCAGCGGCTGGCCGTTGACCAAAATCGACCCGGTCGTGGCCTCTTCCAGAAAGGCCATGCAGCGCAACAGCGTGCTCTTGCCCGAGCCGGAGGGGCCGATCAGGCAGGTCACCTGTCCGGCTTCGATGTCCAGGTCGATGTTGTGCAGCACCTCTACAGCGCCAAAGCTCTTGCTCACACCTCTGACAGATATAGCGTGTTTCGTCATGGCTGTGTGCTGGTTGGCATCAACTGCCTGTGAGGGGCCCGTGCCTGCGTTCATGACAGGCAATGCGGATCTTTGGGTTAGCGTGTTTGTCATGCGTTTGTGAATCCAAATCGGGATAGGCGGGCCTCAGCCATGCGCCCGAGGGTGCCGCAAAGTTCGACCAGCGCCCAATAGAAACATGCCAGCAAGAACAGCGCTTCAACGAAGGCGTAATTGGCCGAACCCAGGGAGCTCACCTGGAAGGTCAGTTCCGGCACGGTGATGATGGACAACACAGCGGTCTCCTTCAACAACACGATCACCATGTTGACCAGCGGCGGCAACACAAGCACCGTCATCTCCGGTATCAGGATGCGACCGACGGTCTGCACGCGGTTCAGGCCCAGGCACTCGGCGGCCTCAATGTGCCCTCGAGGAACCGACTCAAAGCCGGCGCGGAAGATCTCGCTGAAATAGGCTGCACCATACACAGCCAGGCCCAGCAGGCCAGCCGGTACCGCATCCAGCGTCAAGCCGATGAAGGGGCCGCCGTAATACAGCAAAAAAAGCTGAATCAAAAACGGCGTACCGCGAATCAGATCAACATAGGCGCGCAACGCCATGTCCAGCGCGGAAGGTCCGTAGCGGCGCCCGATGGCCACCGCGAAGCCCAGCACCAGGGCCGCCAGTGTGCCGCCCAGCCAAACCAGCATGGTCACACCACCCGCCCGGAGCAGTTCCGGGCCTGCCGACGCAATCAGGTCAACGTCAAAGTTCACGCTTTCACCCCCCAACGGAACGAGCCTTCCAACCGGCCGGCGCCAAAAGACACCAGGGCGTTGATCACCAGATACAGCAGGGCTGCGGCGGCATACAGCGGCAGCGGCTTGAAGGTGCTGGCCGACAAATCTTGCGCCATGCGCGTCAACTCGACCACGCCCACCACCGACACCAGCGAAGACGCTTTCAGAATCATGATGGCCTCGTTGGTCAAGGCAGGCAATGTCATGCGCAGCGCGATCGGTGCCCGAATGCGCCAGAACTGCTGGAACGGCGTCAGACCCAACATGTCCGCCGCCTCCAGCAAGCCCGATGGCACGCTGGCAAATCCACCCCGCAGGTTCTCGGCCTGGTAGGCCGCGGTACACAGCGACAGGCCGATGATGGCCGCCACCATGCTGGGTACGTTCAGCCCCAGCACGGGCAGCAGGTTGTAGATCAGCAAAAGCTGAACGAGCAACGGCGCACCGCGGAAGAAGCTGACAAAGGTGCGACCGGCCAGAGACAACACACGGCGGCTGGACTGCATGGCCGCCGACACCACGGTGCCCAGGGCCAAACCCAGCACAATGGAGATGGCGCTGATCACGATGGTCCAGCCGCACGCCTGTACCAGCAGCATGAACAATTTGAACGACATGGCTTAGGCCTTTGTTTTCTGATGGAGATCACGGCGGTGGCCGGCCAGGCGAAGCCCAGGGAACCGGCCACCGCTGACCCAACCCATCGCGTCAGAAGTTGGGCGTTGGCGCTTTGTCTGGCGTGTCGAAGCTGGCGCCAAACCATTTCTTCTGAAGGCTGGCAAGGCGACCGTCGGCCTTCATTTTCAAGAGAATGGCATCGACCGCATCCGCGAGCTTGGCGGCATCGGCGTCCTTGCGACTGATGTAACCGAAGTAGCTTTTCGCACCAAAGGGCGGCTGCACCAGCTCAAAGGTGTCGGAGCGTTGTTGCGCCACAAAAGCGATGTTGGGGAAGGAGTTGGCCACCGCTGAAATGCGGCCCGCGGCGAGATCGGCGTAGGCTTCGTTGAAACCCGGGTATTCACGCGTCTGGATCTTGCCCGGCAAGGTTTCACCATATTCCTTGGCTTGTGCCAACTGGGCCGTGGCTTTGCCAGCGCCCACCACTTTGCCGGCAACGTCCGCCGGTTTCATGACCGAGGTGTCGCCCTTGCGCTTCAGAAAGCCCACCGTGGCCTCGGCGATAGGGGTCGAAAAACGGTAGCGTTCCACGCGCGCCTTGGTGATGGTGGCGGGGCCGGCAACCATGTCAAATTTCTTGGTTTCGAGCCCCGGGAAAACGCCCTCCCAAGGCAGCAGCACCCACTCCAGCTTGACGCCCATCTCTTTGGCGACTTCATTGAATACGTCAACATTCAGGCCAACGTGATCGCCTTCTTTGATGAAGTCAAACGGAGCAAAAGCGGTTTCGGTTCCCACTTTCAACACACCAGCCGCCTTGACCTGCGTCAAAACATCCTGCGCATGGGCACCGGCGCACGTCAGCACAATGGCCGCGCTGGCCAGGGTCTTGATAAAGAGTCGTTTGGTCATAAGGATTCCATGAAAGGTTGAAAACTCGGCTCGCCCCAGCGGACATCACCGGCTGCCCACGTTCATGCAATAAGTGAGCCAACTTTGCTTTTGCCTATACATATTTATTCATCCCACCGGTGCTGATCGGCTGCGGTTTCGGCGCTCCGGCCGCGCCCGCGATTCCGGACTGTGTCGCCTTGGGTGGTCGAAGCGTTCCCACCACCACGCGTGGCCAATCAATACCACCACGCAAGCGCCTTTCAGGAGCGCCAAAAGCAGCACCCATGGCCGCAGACATGGGTGTGCAATGTCTTTGTCGCGCGGCGCGACTTTGGCACCCCGCCTGCCCTTCAATGCCTCGCTCCTTCGAAGCGGCTTTGAGCGCCCACCCCATCTCCATCGCCGCCTCTTTTTTGCGCACCGAAGGAGAGCGTGACGTTTCATTGTGAGGCCGGGTATTGCGCTTCTGCCCAGTGAAATGACTCTATTTGGTGCACGCCAGGGAGCAGGCGCGGACCGCAAGATGACATCTGGGCGTGAGGCGGGAGGGAACGCCAGGGCAGGACGCATCCGTTGGTTTGGCAGCCAGCGGAGGACCCCAACAAGGCCGCCGCACGGTGAGGGCTGCTGGGCACAATGCTTGCATTTGAATTATTTTGTATATACATTAATGCAGAGCCGACTTGCAGCCCGGTGCAAGCTCTGCGCCACCTTTTCTTCCCAGAAGGCTTTCCATGACCATCACCCCCACGCCAAGCTCCTCGACCCCACCCACCCACCTGACCCTCACGCCCGGTCAGGTTGACCTGCGCGTCTTGCGCCAAATCCACGCCGGCGGCGTGCGCTTGTCGCTGGACCCCGCAGTGCTCGACGGCATGGCGCAATCACTGGAAGCGGTACAGCACATCGTCGACAACGATCAGGTGGTCTATGGCATCAACACCGGCTTCGGCAAACTGGCCAGCACCAAAATCCCGGGTCACCAACTGGCCCAACTGCAGCGCAACCTGGTTTTGTCACACAGCGTGGGCACCGGCGAGCCCCTGGCCGCACCCGTGGTGCGTCTGGTGCTGGCGACCAAGGCGGTCAGCCTGGCGCGCGGGCATTCGGGCGTGCGGCCGGCCCTGGTGGATGCCTTGCTCGCCCTGTTCAACGCCGGCATGCTGCCGCGCATCCCCGCCAAAGGCTCGGTCGGCGCCTCCGGCGACCTGGCGCCCCTGGCGCACATGGCCTGCGTGTTGATTGGCGAGGGCGAAGCCACCACGGCCGACGGCGAAGTGGTCAGCGGCGCCGAGGCGATGCGCCGCATCGGCCTGGAACCCTTTGTGCTCGGTCCCAAGGAAGGACTGGCCTTGCTCAACGGCACACAGGTATCGACCGCATTGGCGCTGACGGGCCTGTTCGGCGCCGAAGACGTCTTCTCCTCTGCCCTGATGTCGGGTGCCTTGTCGCTCGAAGCCGCCCAAGGTTCGATCAAGCCTTTCGACGCGCGCATTCACGCCGCACGTGGCCAGCCTGGCCAGATGGCCGTCGCCGCCGCGGTTCGTGCCTTGCTGGAGGGCAGCGAGATCATTCCTTCCCACCCCGATTGCGGCCGGGTTCAAGACCCCTACTCCATCCGCTGCATCCCGCAAGTCATGGGCGCCTGCCTCGACAACCTGACACACGCAGCGCGGGTGCTGCGCATCGAGGCCAACGCCGCGTCCGACAACCCGCTGGTGTTCACCGACACCGGCGAGGTGATCTCCGGCGGCAACTTCCACGCCGAGCCGGTCGCTTTTGCGGCCGACATCATTGCCCTGGCCATCAGCGAGATCGGCGCGATTTCGGAGCGCCGCATCGCCTTGCTGCTCGACACCGGGCTGTCGGGCCTGCCGCCTTTCCTGGTGCACGACGGTGGCCTGAACTCCGGCTTCATGATTGCCCAGGTCACCGCCGCCGCACTGGCCTCGGAAAACAAATCACTGGCCCATCCCGGCAGCGTCGACAGCCTGCCCACCTCGGCCAACCAGGAGGACCACGTGTCCATGGCCACCTACGCCGCCCGCCGCCTGGGCGACATGGTCAACAACACGGCCGTGGTGGTCGGTATCGAGG
>JBFHEQ010000050.1:0-11922 GCA_041584075.1 Hydrogenophaga sp. | reverse complement strand
CCAGCAGGGTGCCACTTGCACAGGCTTGAGTTGCTGCCGCAGTTCGGGCGAGTGGCCAGAGGCCATCAGCAGGTCGTGGGTCTGCAAGTGGGGCATGGCCAGGACCACGCGATCGAAGCCGCCCAGCACCTGCTGGCCACCGTCGTCGTCCTCGGCGCGCAACTGCCATTGTTCGGGGTCCAGCGCATCGCGCTCGATGAGGGTGACCCGGATGCCAGTGAACGTCGTGGCCCCCGAGACGTTGTGTTGCTCGGGGTGGATCAGGGGTTGCGCCCAGTGGTTCACCAGCCCGCTCATGCCCGGCACGGCGACAAAGTGGGGTTCGGAGGGTGGCGGCGCACTGGCGAGCACACGACCCAGTTCGTCGAGCACCCGCACCGTGCTCACACTCCAGGCTTTCACCTGGTCTTGTGCGGACAGCAAGACCTGGGCGAAGCGTTTGTCGCGCACGGTGAAGTACTGCGCACCGTGGTCAAAACCACCAAATTCGGTGCGGCGCGTGGCCATGCGGCCGCCGAATCCGCGGCTCTTTTCAATCAGGGTGACCCGGTGCCCGGCTTGCAGCAAGGTGCGTGCACAGACCACGCCCGCCATGCCGGCGCCCACCACGGCGATGTGCATGGGTTGGGTCTTGGCGGGGGGCTTTTTCCGGACGGTCGATTGGACCGGGGGGTTTTTCGGTGTTCTGGACGGGGCACTGCGGGGCTTGCTCTTGTTCATGTCTCTTTGCCGGTTGACCTGTATGGGTCTGACTGTATCAGCCCTGACGCGGGCATGAGCGCCGTGCATTCAAGAAAGTGATGGCTTCAGCTTTGATGGTGGTTGTGCAGCAGTGCGTGGCGTGTCGTGGCGTGCTGCAGCCGATCGAGCCACCAGTTCAAGGCGCGCCCCCGTTCGCCCGCGTTGCGCACATGGCGCCAAGCGTAGTGGAGCCGGAAATCGCCTCGTGGCTGGGCCAGCGTCTTGACGATCAGACGCCCTGCGTCGATATAGGGCTGCGCCAGCGGCAGTGGCAAGTGACCCGCGCCCATGCCGCGCAGCTGGGCCTCGAGCTTGTGCTGCATGGTGGGGACGGTGAGCACGTCCTGACCCGCGAAGAGGTTGTGGGTGATGCCGCTGCCACGTTGTGTGGTGTCTGCCACCGCCACCCCCCGGGCGCTGCGCAGTTCTTCGTCGCACAGGGGGTGATCGACCGCTGCGAGGGGGTGGTGCGGGGCCACGGCGTACACGAACTGCATGGAGCCCAGCAAAGCGGTCTTGATGTCCGGCGCCGTGGCTTCCCCGGTCACGCCCAGCGCCAGGTCGGCGTATCCCCCTTGCAGGGCCTCCATGGTGCCCGACAAGGTTTCTGCGCGAATCTTGATGCGGGTGGGCGCGCCCTCTGCGTAAAAGGCTTCACACAATTCGAACAGGGTGGCCCGCGCGATGATGGCGTCTGCGGCCAGTGTGAACTGGGGTTCCCAGCCCGTGGCCACACGTTTGACCCGCTCGGCCACCGCATCGAGCTCCAGCAGCAAGGTCCGGCCGGCCCGAAGCAACTCCGCGCCCGCCGGCGTCAGCTGGGCGCGCCGCGCACTGCGATCGAACAGCAAGACATCGAGAGCGTCTTCGACCTGGCGCACCCGGTAGGTCAGTGCGCTGGGCACCATGCCGAGTTCCCGGGCCGCAGCGGCCATGCTGCCCAGGCGATGAACGGCTTCAATCAGGCCCAGGTTTTCTGGCGACAGGGCTGCGCGTGGGCTGGTCTTGGACATGGTTGAATGGCGGTCGTTGGTTCAATTTATTTGAATGATGCCATCAATGGTGTCCGACCAACTTGCCCCGGGAAAAAAACACAATGGCAGTCAGTCGCCCAGGTTCAGTCTTCAGCCTTTCGCTGGCAACCCATGGGTCACACAAAAAGGACGGTCCATCATGATGCACATTCGCCGCTCAGAAGCCCGAGGTTTTGCCGATCATGGCTGGTTGAAAAGCCAGCATTCTTTTTCGTTTGCCGATTACCACGACCCGCAGTGGATGGGGTGGGGCAACCTGCGTGTCATCAACGAGGACCGCATTGCCCCAGGCACCGGCTTTGGCGCCCATGGTCACCGTGACATGGAAATCATCAGCTATGTGCTTGAAGGCAACCTGGCCCACAAGGACAGCATGGGCAACATCAAGGGCATCCCGCCTGGCGATGTGCAGCGCATGAGCGCGGGCACCGGCGTGCGACACAGTGAGTTCAATCATGCGCCCGACCAGACCACACATTTCCTGCAGATCTGGATTGAACCCAGTGTGCGTGGCATTGAGCCGGGCTATGAGCAGAAGACGTTCGTCGACGCCGACAAGCGCGGTCAGTTGCGTCTGGTGGCCTCCCCCGGTGGAGCTCGGGACTCCGTCAACATCCATGCAGATGCCTCTGTGTATGCCGGTTTGCTGGGTGGAGGGGATGCGGTAGAGATGCCGCTGGACCCTGCCCGCAAGGCTTATGTGCATCTGGTGCGAGGTGCCCTTCGTGTCAATGGAGAAGCGCTGAAAGCAGGGGATGCGGTTGCCTTCGAGGGCGAATCCCGGCTGACGATGGACCAGGCGGATGAGGCCGAAGTGCTGGTGTTTGATTTGTCGGCTTGAGGCATGGGCCACCGGGTCAGCGGCCGGTTTGTGGGCTGTTGCGCGAGTCCTTTCCATTTTTTAACGTTGCACCGCGGGGTGCGTTTTCCTGGAGTTTTTTCATGAGCAAAGTTGTTGTTGTTTTCCACTCAGGCTATGGCCATACGCAGCGCATGGCCCAGTCGGTGGCCGATGGCGCCGATGCCGAGTTGCTGGCCATCGATGCCGATGGCAACCTGCCCGAAGGTGGCTGGGAGCATCTCAATGAGGCCGACGCCATCATCATGGGCAGCCCGACCTACATGGGTAGCGTGAGCTGGCAGTTCAAGAAGTTTGCGGACGCCTCCAGCAAGCCCTGGTTCACCCAGCAATGGAAAGACAAGGTCTTCGCCGGTTTCACCAACAGCGCGACCATGAACGGCGACAAGCATTCCACCCTGCATTACCTGTTCACCCTTGCCATGCAGCACAGCGGGGTCTGGGTGGGCACCGGTCTGATGCCCAGCAACAGCAAGGCCGCCCAGCGCAACGACGTGAACTACGTCGGCTCTTTCGCCGGCGCCATGGCACAAAGCCCATCGGATGCTGGCGCCCATGAAATGTTGCCTGGCGACTTGGAAACGGCGCGGTTGCTGGGTGAGCGCGTCGCCGCCACGGTGGCCCGATTCAAGTCCTGAGGCGTCAAGGCATGTCTGGTGTTGTGCGACCGGCCCCAACGGGCGGGTCGCCGGCCTTTGCAGCGTGCTGCCGGGATCGGGCGTCAGTCGGTGAGGCGGGCGTTGTCCCCTTGCAAGGACCGCAGCGACAACCAGGCGAACACCGTGCCGACCACGACCCCAGCCACCACGTCCCAGGCCACATGCTGGCGGGTGGCCACGGTGGACCAGGCGATGGCGGCGCAGTGCAGCACGTTGAGCCAGCGCAACCAGGCCGGGCCGTTGATGGTGGTGAACACCCGGTTCAGCCAAAAGGCAGAAAACACGGCCGAACCCACGTGCAGCGAAGGCAGGGCGTTGCCTGCGGCGTCCATGCTTTTGATCATGGAAAGACCCGGGTAGACGCTCCAGTCGATGTCCAGTACGGGGGTCTGTGTGGGCAGGCTCCAGAAAATGGCCAGGCAGAAGAGGCACAGCGCCGAGACCCAGGCGCCATAGTGCAGCAACGCCCTGAGGTTGGAAATCATCGCTGGCGCGAGTGAAACATAAACCCACAAAGAGATGTAGACAGCGTAGGCCGATGGCGTCAGGGGCACCCAGGTGTCGAGCCAGAAGGTCGGCACTTCCACGGGCGTTCGCAGCGGGTGGTCGAGCACGGTGAAGTAGGCCCAGAAAAACACCGTCATGAACGTGGCCGTGCCCGTCATTTTGAGCAGCCAGAGCGTGCCCAAGCGGCTGGTCATGGCCCGGGTCCAGTGGACGCTCATCGACGGACCCTGTTCAGCGCCGCTGGCAGGACGGGCATCGAGAGAGGGACATATCCAGGTGGGATGGCCATGGGCTTGGGGTCGTGGAGTGTTGGGTTGGTGAGGGTTTGCGTGGCTGACTGTACAATCAAGTGCTTAAAAATTACGCAAACAACACGTCTTTCGGGGCGTTTTCCCTGGAGCCCCCGGTTCGGACCAGTCCTTGGCTTGGCTCATGGCCATTCCTTGGTATGCCGTTCGGCGGCTCACGCTCAAATGTATGCCATGCAATCGATCGAACTGATACGCAAGTTTCTGCAGGACCGCCTGGGCGCAGACCCGGAGCAGGTGGTGCCCGCTGCCGTGCTGGCCGACCTGGGCGTTGACTCTCTCATGCTCGCGGAGCTGATGTTTGAGGCGGAGGACAACCTGGGTATTTCCATCGATTCCAGTGTTGATATCCCCAAGACCGTGGGCGACATGCTCGGTTTGCTCGACGGTTTGCTCGCTGCCAAAGCTTCCGCCTCATGACGATGCGCCGGCGGGTGGCCGTCACGGGTCTGGGCGTGGTCAACCCCTATGGCGATGGCGGGGTTCAGGCGTTTTTTGATCATCTGGTGGCAGGTGATTCCGCCATTCGCCTGCTGGTGACGCAAGACAAACCACGTCCCCTGAACATGCCTTTTGGGTTGTGTGCCGCCTTCCAGCCTGAAGAAGCCCTGGGCAAGCCACTGGCCAGCATGATGGAGCGGTTTTGCCAGTTGGGCGTGTCGGCGGCCTTTGATGCCTGGACCGATGCTGGTCTGGCACGAGGTGTGCCAGCAGATGGAGCGGGCGAGCGCGATGACTGGGCCTGTTTGTGGGGCACGGCGCTGGGCGGCATCATGGCGTTTGAAAAAGGTTATCGCGACATGTGGTTGAACGGTCGTGAGCGGCTGTCGCCACTGGGTGTGGTGATGGGCATGAACAATGCCGTCAACGCCCATTTGTCCATTCAGCTCGGTTTGGGCGGTGCCAGCTCGAGCCACACGGCGGCCTGCGCGTCGGCTTCTGTGGCCATCGGCGAGGCGTTTCGCCGCATCCGGGCCGGCGATGCCCAGGTGGTGATCACGGGCGGGTCCGATGCTTCTCATGCCTATGGCGTGGCACGTGCCTGGGAAGCCATGCGGCTGATCGCCCCGGGTGACGAGACCTCTTCGCCCATGGCCTGCCGTCCTTTTGCGGCCGATCGCCGAGGGCTGGTGCTGGGTGAGGGCGGGGCGGCGCTGGTGCTGGAAGACTGGGACCACGCGGTCCAGCGCGGCGCCCGCATCCATGCGGAAATGGTGGGCTACGGCGCCTCGTGTGACCACAGTCACCTGGTGCGCCCGGATGCGGCCGGGCAGGTTCGGGCCATTCGCAGTGCCTTGCGGGATGGCGGTCTGGCGCCCGAGGACATTGGTTATGTCAACGCCCATGGCACGGCCACAGCCGAGGGCGACCCGACTGAAATTGCGGCGCTCAGGACGGTGTTTGATGGGGGAGCCCCCGCTTTGCCGGTGAGCGCCACCAAGTCCATGCACGGACACCTGCTGGGCGCCGGTGGGGCGATCGAGGCCGTGGCCACGGTGATGAGCCTGCGCGAGCAGGCGATCCCGCCCACGGCACACCTGGCCGGTCGCCTGGATCCCGCCTGCGCGGGCGTGGACCATGTGTTCGAAGGGCGGCGCGGTGTGCCCATGCGTGCGGCGCTGTCCAACTCGTTTGCCTTTGGCGGCAGCAATGCGGTGCTGGCATTTCGCAGCGCCCCCATTTCCCCTGTGTGAGGAACGGATGTCTGATTCGATGGCTGCGGTGTCGCAGGAAACGCTCATGGCCGAAGTGGCCGGCCTGATCGTGGAGGCCTTGAACCTGGATGTGACGGCTGCCGAGATCGGGCCGGACGAGCCGCTGTACGGCGAAGGCCTGGGGCTGGATTCGATCGACATGCTGGAGATGTCGCTGGTGATCTCCAAACGCTACGGGTTCCAGTTGCGCTCGGACCATGAACAGAACCATGTGATCTTTGCCTCCTTGCGCCAGTTGTGCGCGTACATTGCCGACCATCGCACCCTATGACCATAGGACATGGCGCCGGTATCGCGCTGGCGACGATGAACACCCCGGGCGCAGCCGAGACGCTGCCACTGGTGAGTGCCCTGGGGCTGGACGATGTGATCGCCTGGCGCCCTGAGGGGCAGGTGGCGGTGCGGGATTTCCTGGCGCAGGCCCTTGCGGTGTCGCAGGCTTTGCCGGCATCGCCCTGGGTGATCAACCTCTGCGAAGACCGCTACCACTTTGCGGTGATGTTCGCTGCTTGTCTGCTGTCTGGCAAAACCAGTCTGCAACCGGCTTCGCACTCGCTGCAGACCTTGCGCCAGCTGGCGTCGGATCACGAGGGCGCTTTCGCCGTCATCGACACCGGATTCGCCGATCTGGACATTCCACGTCAGGATTGCGCCAGCTTGATGGCCCTGCCGAGGGCGCCCGTGCAGGGGATGCCGCAGGTTGACGCAGACCGGGTGGTGGCCGTGCTTTTCACCTCGGGCTCCACCGGCCTGCCGCAGGCGCACGGCAAAACCTGGCGCATGCTGGTGGCCAACGGCCGGGCCGAAGCCGAGGGCCTGGGTTTGTCGGGCAAGCCCACCGTGCTGGTGGGCACAGTGCCTGTGCAGCACAGCTACGGCTTTGAGTCGACTTTTTTGCTGGCCCTTCACGGAGGCTGCCCATTCTGGAGCGGTCGCCCGTTCTATCCGCAAGATGTGGTCGATGCGTTGCAGGCTGTGCCGCAGCCCCGCATGCTGGTGACCACACCGTTTCACCTGGCGACCCTGATGGGCTCGGAGCTGAGCTGGCCCGCACTGGACCTCTGGTTGTCGGCCACGGCCCCGCTCGATCCGGCACTGGCCGCCCAGGTCGAAGCGCGCAGTGGCGCGCCGGTCTGGGAGATTTACGGGTCGACAGAGTCCTCACAGCTGGCGTGCCGCCGCACCACCGAGGGCGCCGCCTGGCGCCTGCTCCCGGGCACGCAGCTGGTGCAGGCAGGCGACACGACCCAGGCCGAAGGTGGCCATGTGGGCGGTTCGGTGCCCCTGTCCGACCTGATCGAACTGCTGGGCGACGGGCGCTTCCTTTTGCACGGGCGGCACGCGGACCTGATCAACATCGCGGGCAAGCGCACCTCGCTGGCCTATCTCAACCACCAGCTGTGCGCGGTGGACGGCGTGCTGGATGGCGCGTTTTACATGCCCGACGAGCCCGCCGGGGGTTCGGGTGCAGCAGTGCATCGCCTGGCGGCCTTTGTGGTGGCCCCAGGCCTGACACGCACGGCCTTGATGGCTGCCTTGCGCGAGCGCGTGGACCCGGTGTTCATGCCGCGTCCGCTGATCTGGATGGACGGCTTGCCACGCAACAGCACCGGCAAACTGCCCCGCACCGCCCTGACCGAACTCTACCTGGCCAGGACGGCTGCATGAATCCGATGGTGTCCCTGTGGCAAGTGCCCGCCGACCACCCGGCTTTTGCGGGCCATTTTCCGGGGCAACCCATTGTGCCGGGCGTCGTCCTGCTGGACCATGCACTGGTGCTCGTGCAGGCGCAGGGGCCGTCACCTGCGTCGGGTGCCTGGCGTGTGGTGCAAGCCAAGTTTCTCAGCCCTGTGGGCCCGGGGGAAACACTGGCATTCCAGTTGACGCCCGATCCGCAAGGTGGGTGGCGTTTCGCCGTTCGCTCTGGTGAGCGCGATGTGGCGTCGGGCAGTTTTCAGCCGGAGGCAGCGTGACCGAAGACGGGCAGGCCGACTGGATGCAGCAGGAAGAGCGCAGCCATGCGCTGGCCTTGCGTTTCATGGTGTGGCTGTCGCTCACGTTCGGGCGCCGCCTGGGGCGTGTGGTCCTGCACGGCATCGCCGCCTATTTTGTGCTGTTCGCGCCCAGTGCCCGTCGGGCCAGCCGGCACTATCTGGAGCGGGCCCTGGGCCGGCCCGCGAACTGGCGCGACGGTTATCGCCATGTGCTGAGCTTTGCCAGCAGCATCCACGACCGGGTGTACCTGCTGAACGACCGGTTTGACCAGTTCGACATTGAGATCCTGGGCGTGGAGGCGGTGCACGAATCGCTGGACAAAGGGCAGGGCGCTTTGCTGATCGGTGCCCACCTGGGCAGCTTCGAAGTGCTGCGCGCCTTGGGCTGGGGCGCCGGGCGCCTCAAGGTCGCCATGCTCATGTACAAAGACAACGCGCGCAAGATCAACGCCACGCTGGCAGCCATCAACCCCAAGGCCATGCAGGATATCATCCCGCTGGGGCGGCTGGAGTCCATGCTGGAGGTGCGCGACAAGCTGGACGATGGGTACATCGTGGGCATGCTGGCCGATCGCACCCTGGGCGCAGACGAGACGGTGATGCTCGATTTTCTGGGGCACGAAGCGCCGTTTCCGGTGGGGCCCTGGCGCATGGCCGCCATGCTGCAACGCCCGGTGTTTTTCATGACCGGCCTCTACCTGGGGGGCAATCGATATCAGGTGCGTTTTGAGCCGCTGGCCGATTTTTCGCAGATCGGGCGGGCAGAGCGCAAAGACGCTATCGAAGGGGCGATGAAGCGCTACGCCGACTGCGTGGCCCGCCATTGCCGCGAAGCCCCTTACAACTGGTTCAATTTTTTCAATTTCTGGCGCAAAACATGAAGCGATTCGCTTGGGTGGTATTTCTGGGTTGGTGCCTCGTTGCTTCGGCGGCACATGCGGCGTTCAGCGTGGACCAGCTGATGGCCGAGCTGGCCCAGAACCAGGGCGGGCGGGCCCGCTTTGTCGAAAAGCGCTTTGTCGCGCTACTGGACAAGCCGGTCCAGGCCTCGGGTGAAATGGTGTACAGCCCGCCCGACCGGCTGGAAAAGCACACCCTGCTGCCCAAGGCCGAGTCCATGGTGCTGGACAAGGACACCCTGAGCCTGGAGCGCGACAAGCGCCGCATGTCGATCAACCTGTCCAGCCGACCCGAGGCACAGGCGTTTGTGGAGAGCGTTCGCAGCACCCTGGCGGGCAACCGCCAGGCGCTGGAGGCGCACTACAGTCTGGAGATCAAGGGGGAACGTGCAGACTGGACGCTGACTTTGCTGCCCACAGAGCCCGCCATTGCGGCGCTGCTGCAGCGCATCACGGTGAGTGGCAGCAAAAAGCAGGTGCGCAAGATCGAATACCTTCAGACCGACGGTGACCGTTCCGAGCTCGCCATCGAGCCCATCGAACAGCCATGAAGTTGTCACCGCGGGTGCGGGTGTTTCTGGTGTGGCTGGCGCTGATGTGCGCTGGCGTGGCGGTGGTTTCCCAGAGCCGGTTTTCGGCCGACATTTCGTTCTTTCTGCCTTCGCGCCCGACGCCGGAGCAGAAGGTGCTGGTGGCGCAGCTGAAAGACGGCTCGGTGTCGCGCCTGCTGATGGCCGCCGTGGGTGGGGGCGATGCCCGGCAACGTGCGCAGGTGTCACAAGCCATGCGCCAGCAATTGTCGGATGGCGGTGGCTTCCTGTCGGTGCAAAACGGGGCCGCTGCGGCCATGGACACGGAGCGCGATTTTTTCCTGCGCCACCGTTACCAGCTCAGCCCGGCGGTGAACGCCGAGCGGTTCACCGAGGCGGGTCTGCGCGAAGCGGTCGGCGACACCATCGACGGCTTGTCGTCTCCCCTGGGCATGTTGACCAAGCCCTTTCTGGCGCGCGATCCCACCGGCGAACTGATGGCCATCCTGGAGGACCTCAACCCCGGCGCACAGCCCGAGATGCGGGCGGGCGTGTGGGCCTCTCGCGATGGCGAGCGGGCGATGTTGTTGCTGGAAACGCAGGCACTCGGTTCGGATATCGACGGACAGGCGCAGGCGGTGGAGCGGGTGCAGGCGGCATTTGAAGCGGCCCGGTCCCAGGTGGCCGGTGCGCCGGAACTCAGTTTGCAGCTCTCCGGCCCAGGGGTCTTTGCGGTCAAGTCGCGCGAATCGATCAAGGCGGAGGTGTCGCGTTTGCTGGTGATCAGCACCATCGGCATCGTCGGCGTGTTGCTCTGGGTTTACCGTTCGCCCCGCCTGCTGGCGCTGGGCCTGCTGCCCATGCTGAGCGGGGCACTCGCTGGTGTGGTGGTGGTCAGCCTGGTGCACGGTGAGGTGTTCGGGATCACCGTGGGGTTCGGCTCGGCCCTGATCGGCGAGGCGGTGGATTACGCCATCTACTTTTTTGTGCAGTCGGGGCGCATGGGACTGAGAACCTGGCGCAAGACCTTCTGGCCCACGATCCGGCTGGGCGTGATGACCTCGGCGTTGGGCTTCGGGGCCTTGCTGTTTTCGGGCTTCCCGGGGTTGTCGCAACTGGGTTTGTACGCTTTGTCGGGTGTGGTGACGGCGGCGCTGGTCACCCGTTTTGTGCTGCCCACGCTGGCCGGGCAGGTGGTGAGCGTGGCCGAGCCCGGTCCCTGGGTGCACCGCGCACTGGGCGCGCTGGGTCAGGCCTACCGGCTGCGTGCGGTGGTGGTCGTGCTGGCGGTGGTGGCGGGTGGCTACCTCTGGCAGCAGCGCGACAGCCTGTGGGATGCCAACCTGTCGGCCCTGTCCACGGTGAGCGCCGAAGAAGCCGCCACCGATGGACGCCTGCGCAGCGATCTGGCGGCGCCCGACGCGCGCTACCTGGTGATGGCCTCGGGGGCCGACCAGGAAGCGGCGTTGCAGGCGGCCGAGCGCATTGGCGAGCGGCTGGACACCTTGACCGAAGCGGGTGTCATTGGGGGTTATGACAGTCCGGTGCGATTCCTGCCCAGCGCGCAGAGCCAGCAGGCCCGGCTGGCCCACCTGCCTGAGCGCACCGAACTCGAAACCCGCTTGCGGGTGGCTCTGGCCGAATCCCCCTTGTCGGCGGACAAGCTGGGGCCGTTTCTGGACGAGGTGGCCGCCGCCCGTGAGGCGGGTCCGGTGCGACGGGCGGACCTGGACGGGTCGGCCATGGCGCTGGCGGTGGACGCCATGCTCACGCCGGGTGTGAGCGGGTGGAAGGTCATGATGCCGCTGAGGCCGCCTGCCGCTGGTGTCGACATGCCGGTGGCGCAGCTGGAGGCAGCGCTGGAGGGCAGCGGCGCCTTGTTTGTGGATCTCAAGGGCGAGTTTGATACCTTGTACGGCGGTTATGTGGGTGAGGCGGTGCGCCTGTCTCTGGCGGGCTGTGCCTTGATCGTTTTGTTGCTGGGCGTGACCCTGCGCTCGGTGCCGCGGCTGTCGCGCGTGTTGATCACACTGACGCTCACGGTGGTGGGTGTGCTCGCGGCGTTGCACCTGACCGGGGAACGCCTGCATTTGCTGCACCTGGTGGGCATGCTGCTCATCGTGGCCGTGGGATCGAATTACGCGCTCTTCTTTGACCGTGCCGCGGGTGGCGAAGCGCTGGACGCCGCCACCCTGATGTCGCTGGGCGTGGCCACCCTCACCACGGCCATCGGGTTTGGCACGCTGGCGGCCTCCCAGGTGCCGGTGTTGCAAGCCATTGGTGTGACGGTTGGCCCCGGCGCCTTGCTGGCGCTGCTGATGGCAGCGGTGTTCGTGTACCCGCCCCAACGCCGATGAGCCGACCGGACACCCTGACCGCCCTGTGTGGCGGATCCACCCTGATGGTGATGTTGCCGGGGGCCTTGATGAGGCCGCAGCACATGGTGGACGCCGGCATGTTCGAGGCGGTGCACCAGCGCCGCCTGGATCTGGACCTCATGGCGCTGGATTTGCACGCCCTGGGGGGCTGCAACCGGCAGGCGCTGCAGGTGTTGCGCGACGAGGTTCTGCAGCCCGCCCGCGCCACCTATGCGCAGATCTGGCTTGCCGGCATCTCGCGCGGTGGGCAGCTGGCCCTGTCTTGTCTGGCCGATCAGACGGCGCCCGTGGACGGGGT
>JBFHEQ010000049.1:0-11951 GCA_041584075.1 Hydrogenophaga sp. | reverse complement strand
AGGTTCACGATCTCCGGGTAGGCGGCGATCAGCTTCTTGACCTTGGCGGTTGTCTTCTGGTCGCTGTAGGCCCCGTCCAGAATGATCTTGCTGCCCACCAGAGACACCTGGATCGAAGGGTCAAACACCAGCAGCGACTGCAGCTCCTGGGCCGTCATGGCCACCGCATCTTCGGTGCTCACATGCACCTGAAAGCTCTTCTGCCGCCCATTCTTCAACCAGATGTAGAGCGTGGTCACCCCGGGCTTTTCACCCACCAGCACCACTTGCTTGTTTTCCACCACCGTGGCCGTGACGAAAGAACCGTTGCCGATTGCGATGCGCTGAACGCCCGGCAGCTCCATCACCCGCACCTGACCCGGAGAAAGAATGTAGGCGCTCGCTTGTTGGGCCGGTGCCTGGCCCGACGGTGATCGCCCAACCCGCTGATCCTTGGTGGACGCGTTCAAAGCTTGCAGCGCAAAGGGTTTCTCCACACCCAGCACGGCGGGGCTGCCCGCGGCCTGGGCCGAACAGACAAACAGCAGGAGCAACAACGAATTCGGTTTTTTGTTCATGGCTATGGGGTTGATCAACAAGGCAGGTTCATTGGGCCGAAGCCACATTTGCGTTCGCCGATGGCACGGCGTACGGCTGCCCCACAGCAAGGCCATCAAGCGGATTCAGGGGCTGCTGCCCCTCGGTGGTCAGCACGGACGATTTGGAGACCGCCGCCCGGCCGTCCGGCGAACCGCGTCCGCCCACGATGTACTCCACGTACTGCACATCGTTGCCCCCCGACAGGCCGGCAATCACACTGGCCAGGGTGCTGGAAGGGCTGGCGTTGTTCAGCTGGTCCGAAGGACTGCGCAGAATGGCGGTGACTTTTCCACCCGCCTTCGCGGCCACGATATCGGTGGCCTCGGTCGGCGACACGTCGAGCGTGACCGTGTTGAAGTTTTGTACGCTGTTGCCGCTGCCCCGCTGCGCCTGCCCGGTGGCCAGCACTTCAACATTCGACAGCATCGGAAATGTGACGTCTTCGGCCACTCCGGTGGGCAGGCCCTCGGTTGTGGGTTTGGCCGTGAGCAGGATGTCGATCCGGTCACCGGCGCGCAACATGCCGGAGATCGAGCTGATTTCATCCACTTCCATGGTCAGCGCCCGGCGCCCGTCTTTCAGAATGCCCGAGAAATAGGTCCCCCCGCGGGTGGCCGTGTAGCTGGAGGAAATGGGCTCGCCTTTCTTCACCGCCACCAACAGCGATTGCCCGGCGAAGGCCTCAAAGTTGCTGCCCGTCAACGTGGAGTCGTTGATGTACTCCTGCGGAATCCCACGCAGCGCCACCACGTTGGCGTCGATCACATCACCGACCCGCAAATCCCGGCTGGCCACCACCACTTGCTGCATGACCCGACCCCGGCGCGCCTCTTCTTCGAGCTGACGGAGCTTGGCGGAGATGGCCGAGTTGCTGAGGTAGAAGGCGATGCCGCCCAGCGCCAACGCGCCCACCAGCATGAGCCAGTTCTTGTTGAGTTTTGCTGCCACGGTGCCCCTACGGAAGTGAAATGACGAAAGTCAAGGATTGGTAAAACTGCCCCATGGCCACCGCCACCTGCTGCGCCGGGCTCGGGTTGCCGCCAAACAGCACCAGCGAAACCAAAGACACCACCACGATGTATTCAACGGCCGCCATGCCACGGCCGCTCGAAGGAGGGTTGAGATGCTTCATTTTTCAGACGTGATCAGGTTGACATTCCAGAGCGTGGATCTGAACCGGCGATCCCGGCCCACGGAAACCGTCATTTCCTCAGCGTGCGCGGCGTAAGTCATGACCAGTGCGTCTTCGCCATCGGCCTCCAGCTTGTCGCGCAGCACCCAGCCGCGCGCGCGCGCAGTGCGCTCGTAGTAGCTGGCCACCGCCTGCATGCTCATCGGCGCGCTGAACGCCACCTGCTTGCTGATGCGCCCACCGTCGGCCGATTCCACAACGCTCATCGGCGTGGCGCGGTCCGGGGCCATCACGCCACGGGCATCAACGGTGTATTCGTGGCCCGCGATCAGCGAGACAGACAAGGTTCCGGTGGACGTCTGCTCTCCCGTGGGTGCGGCCTTGACCATCATGTAGAACGGCCCGTGCGCTTTGCCGATCAGCACATCCTGGCCTTTTCGGGTCACCACCGCCTGTTGCACCTGCACCTTGGGATCGGCAGCACCCTGGGATCGCCCGTTCCAGTGCGCTTCGTAAAAGGCCACCAGCTCCCGAACGGACACCTGCGCATCAAAGCGGAAGATCTTCATGGGTATGCCGTTCATGCGCATGTCGTCCGAGACCGTGGTCACATTCGCCTTCGGAGGCTTCGGGAACTCGGGCCAGGCGCTGGTCGATGCGGTGAAGACCTGTGCGTGGCCGATGGTGGCGAAACACACCAGGGACCACCCCAGGGCACAGCGGGCGGTCAGGAATCGCATGTGGCATTCGACTGGCTGCTCACCGGCACATTGCGCCGCGTGGTGGCGTTGTTGGCATTCACACTGCCGGCGGGCACCAGGTCGGGGCGCACGATGCCAAAGTCCGGAGGGCTTCGTTCAAACAAGCCCATGCCGAAGTCCACCACGGCATCCAGGATCCCGTCGGCATAGTCCATCAGCACGCCGCGCCGCACCCGGTCACACGCGCTGTTGCTGCCGTTGTTGGAGCCGCTGGCATTCCACGATCCACTCCCGATCGCCATCAGGGCAGGAATCTGGATGTCGAGACCGGCCAGCGCATCAAAATGGGCCACTCGCTGCAGCGACACGTCGACTTGCGCCTTGATCACGCCGCCATCGGGGAGGTTGAAGATGCTGCGGCCCACATCCTGAATGGCATCCTGGACGCCGTTGGAGGTGAAGGCCGTGCGCCCATCCAGACGAATCAACACATCCTGGTGCTGCTCCAGCAACGGGTTGCCGTTCAACTGTGTCCACATGACGCTGGTGGTGGCGGGGTAGGTGTTGTCGCCGTCGTTCTTGCTGATCTTTTCATCGGTGACGGAAAAGAACCGCTTGCGCACTTCGTTCTGGATCACCGCGTCGGACTTCATCACGGCGGTGGGATCCCATGCGCGCTCGAACGCTGCATAGCGGCTCGACTGGATGGCAGCGTTCTTGATGTCGGTGTAGCGCACCAGGTAGTAGATGCCCAGCACCAGGGGCACCATCACCAGGCAGGCGACCACGAACTCGACGGTGGCCTGGCCCTTTTGATCCTTTCGATGCGGGTGGCTGAGCATGGCCATGGCTCAGTCCTCTTTTCCAAGGTCTACCGATTCCACGCGAAACGCCTTGGCCAAAGGCGGCAGGCTGAACCGCTTTGCATCGACCGGCTTTCCGACTTCCAGCGATCGGGTTTCGAGGTAGGTCTGGGAGAGGTCGGCTGATGCACCGCCGGCCATCTTGAGGTAGGGATTTTTCTTGTTAACCAAGGTCGCTTGCGGCCGGGAAAACACCAGCACCTTTTTCCCCGTACCGGGGTGCACGGTCATGCCTTCGAGGTAACAAAACCGCTGGGCCACGTTATCGAGCGCGCACTGGAACGTGGTGCCCGGCACCGGCACAACGGCACCCGTTTTGGGCGTGAGCGGCTTGCGCCCCCGCTGGCTTTGCGCAATGGCAGGATCCAGGCGAACCTTGTGCACAACCCCTGCGGGATCGCCTGCTTTTTCCGGCCGAACAAAGCTTGTGGTGAGTTGCTCTTCGGGGGTCTCGATGTTGACCGTGGTGGTGATGCCCAGGTCAAAAGCGCAGCTGGCCTGGCCACCCTCCCAGCCATCTTTCAACCAGCGTGCCGAGGCGATCTCTGGCGTGTGCTCGTATTTGGCGTAGCGGGATCCTGCGAAGTACTCTTCGACGCGGGCCTGGTCGAGCAGCTTCTGGATCGCGGCCGGGCTCAGCAATTCCCCTTTTGCGGGCACGTAGCCGCCCTCGCCGCGCGCCTGTCGGGCAGCGTTCAGGTGCTTCACACAGCGGGCCTGGGCTGCGCTCAAGGCCCGTGCCAGCTCACCCTCAGGGGCGTACCTGACTTGCTTGACCAAGGCAATGTTGCTCCCTGTCGTGTCGGCGGTGGCTGCACCACAAGCGAGCAACGTCAGTGGCACGCACAGCAGGGCTTCGGTCAGTCGGCTCTTGAACACTTGCGATCCTTTTTCATTGGGAAAACACGGCCAGATCCAGGCGGCCGCCATAGATCAGCGCATTGGCAAAACTCAAGCCGCCGCTGTCGGTCAAGCGCACCTGCCAGTAGGGGTTGTAGAGGCTGGCGTATTCCTTGTGGCTGTCGCCACGGAACAGTGGCGCGCCGGTGAAGTCGGCGGTGTTGCGGGCGGGCCTGGAGAAGAAAACCTTGGCCTCTGACTTGGCCGCAATCTGGTCTTCCAGGTAGTTCGCGGCCAGTTTGGTGTTGCCGAGGTGGCTGGCCGAGTCGCGGTCCAGGAAACCCAGCGTCTCGTTGTTGCGGACCGCGTTTTTGTTCTTGGCCACCGCGACCACAAAGCTCAGGTCTTCTTCGCCTTCTTTGAAGTACTTTTGCCCGCCCGAATCCAGCGGTCGGTCGTTGGACCGGTTGCGGTCCACGTCGTAGAGCTCTTTGACACCTGTCCAGCCCGAGAACTTTTCCACTTCGCCATAGGCCAACAACCCGGCAGCACGATGAGGGTTCGTTCTGCGGTTGCCCGCTTCCTGATTGCGAGCCAGGGTTGCACGACCCCAGCCATAGGGCAAACCATCGCCTTTGCAGCCACCGGCATTGAGCCTGTAGACGGAAGTGTCCTGAGCCTCCCAGCGCTCATAGTTCACCAGCGTGGTAGGGCCATCCTTTGAGGCTCCGAGCAGGAAGACGGGACAAACACGAATTTGCCCGCTTCCCCACAGGTAGCTGAAGAACCCGCTGCGCGCGCCTTTCCGCTCCTCCGAAAATGAATCCCTCGATTCCAGCAACACCTCAGCCGCATTGCGCCGCCCGTCTGAAGCCGACCCGACCCGCGTGTTCTTTTTGTACAGCTTGAAGGCGCTCCGCCAGTTCAAGGCATTTCGGGCGAGCAATGTGTCGTTGGAAATCATGCTGGGCGCCGTGTCCAACTTGCCATTCTGGTCGGCCTTGTTGGCAGCCAACACGTTTTCGGCGGCCGAGCGGGATGCATGGGCCATCACCAGCCCCGAGGGCTCAAACACCACCAGTTTCAAGGTGGAATACACCACCGAGTAGGCCACCTCCACGGCGGGAACCGCTAGCCGCGTCGCTGCCGCATTGAGGTCGCCCACGTAACCGATAGCGTTTTCCACCAC
This sequence comes from Hydrogenophaga sp., assembly GCA_041584075.1. Lineage (GTDB taxonomy): Bacteria > Pseudomonadota > Gammaproteobacteria > Burkholderiales > Burkholderiaceae_C > Hydrogenophaga. Next base: position 6,647 of record JBFHEQ010000049.1, on the reverse strand, counting down.
GTTCATGACCCTGGCAGCACCCTGCATAAGGGGCGCAATGGGCGGAATCAAGGACAAGGTGTTGGCGATCAGCTCAAAACTCTGAATGGTCTCCTGCATGTAGCCCAGCCACGACTGCATGCTCACCAGTTGCGCCAGCATCACCTCGTTGGCGATTTCCGCCCGGTTGGTGTAAGCCACCATGTTCAACACGCGGGCCTGTACCATCGCCCCTGAATAGGCAGCGGCGTCGGCGGCATTGACGGTCTTTTGCTTCTCGGTGGTGGTCTGCCCCACGCTGTACACGCCCACAAAGGTCATGGCCATGGTGGCGGCAAACGCCAGAAACCACAGCAGGGACTGGCCTTGTTGGCGGTATGAGCGTGGCATGTTCAATCCTTCCGGGCCATCACTGGAACTTCACCAGTTCCACACGGCGGTTTTTCTGGCGTCCTTCGGGCGTGCCGTTGTCCGCCACGGGCTTGCCGCTGCCAAACCCCTTGAACTGCAGCCGGCCTGGCTCGATGCCTTTGCGGGCGAAGTAGCCACCAATGGCCTGGGCCCGTGCTTCAGACAGGGTCCGGTTCGCCTCGGCATCCCCCTGGTTGTCGGTGTGGCCCTCAATCGAGAGGCGCCACTGTGGGCTGCTCTTCAGCAAGGCCACCGCTTCGTCCAGCACCGCAAAATCGGGTGGCTGAACGACGGCACTGCCGGTCTCAAAATGCGCTTCGATTGCGAGCCGGCCCTGGCTCTCGATCTGGCTTTTCATGTCCTTTGCGGTGAGCGTGGGCACAAATGCCTTCTGCTCGATCACATCAAGGTTGTAGAACTCGTCCTGAAACGAAAGCACCACCCAGACCCGCTGGTCTGCGTTTTTCAGGCGAAATGCAACCGCATACCCGGTGTCGGAAATGCGCTGCCCGCCTTTTTCAAGAATGGCTTTTTCGTAGTTTCTGATCACGGCGGCACGGGACACAGCCCCGCCAACGGCGCGATACCCCAACTGGGTGACTTTGCCTTCGATGCTCAGCATGGATTTGTCACCGAAACCCATCTCGCCATCGGTGCACGGTTGACCCTTGCATTTCAGACGCGGGCTGGTATAGACGTCGAATGCCTTGACGCCATAGTTGCCTTTGTCCTGAAGCAATTGGTAGCCATCCAGCACCGGGAACATCGAATGGTCCACCGATTGCGCCCGTGCGCCCAAGGCACAACTCATAGCCAACAGCAAGACCGAACCCGTTATCTTCTGCCTCATCGCATCTCCCCTGAATATAAGCAGGCGAGCGCCACCAGGCGCTCGCCCTGCGCGCCTTCTTATTGCTGATCGAAACTCTTCAACGTGGAATTGGTATTGCCCTTGGCTTCAGCCGCATCACCCCGTGTTCCAGCCTGGTCATTCGCTGTATTGCCGTCGTTGCCTGCGAGCTCCTGTGCCATGGCCGCTGTCTGGTTCTTGACGACGTCACCGAATGCGCCAAAGACGCCAATGGCTGCAATAGCGATCAAGGCCACGATAATGATGTATTCGGTCATGCCTTGACCCAATTGCTTTTTGAGAGCCCCGAAATTGCGATTCATGATTCACTCCTATTCAACGTTGATAAATGGGTACCGACGAAGAATTTCACACCACCCGAATGGATTTAACAGGCATGAAATCCCCACCTCAGAGCGGAAGACATTCTGTCTTCTACCCAGCCTTCCCTCTTTGGCGCCGCGAGCTTATCAGCGAGTATCAATAGGCTACAAGCAAATTCCAGACTGTTACTTTCTTGTCATATTATTCCGCCCTTGTATGACACTTGTATTTCAATTGGCGATGCAAAACGTAAAACTGCATCAATAGCTTCATCGTTTTGTCATTCATTTGACATGATTTGAAAGAAGCCCAGGGGCGAAATAAGCGCGATCCCGGGCCAGCCCACCTGGAGCCAAGGCGATAGTGGTTGGTCGTGGAGGCCCAGGCCAAGCCTGTGGGCAAGGCGCACGAGGTCACGTGCACAGCCCAGGCGGTGGGCGTTGCAATGACCGACACGAAACAGCGGTGTTTTCTTGGCAGATTGCCTCGCGTCTGTCAGGCCTGCGGCGCGGCACCCCGAGCTGAGTCATTGGGGCGCGAATGAACACGGGGACCATCTGGAGCCCGTTCCTGGATGCCCACGAGGACTGGATCCGAGTCGTCGAGCTCTGTCAACGGCTTGACACGCTCCTCCGGCTGATAGCACGCGCCGTTTTCGCGCCCCAGTGCTTCAATGAACCCGCAGCTGGATGCCTTCCAAAGCGCTTTGCGGCGGGTCGTGGACTTCGTTGGAGGGTTCCCCCGTCGGGCGTGGCCCGTGTTCACCTCTGGAGCGGTCGAGCGCGGCCTTGTCGATGCTCACGCTCACCTGTCCCGGTGTGCGGCGAAGCCAAATTGAGGCGTTGGATTCATGACAGCGACCGCACGATGGGTGTTTGGGCGTCCCTCACAGGGGAGAAAGCACAAGGCGGAAAACGTCAACGGTTAAAGTCTGGGACACTCGCAAACTCCCGACAAGAGGCCGGGCAAGGCGCCCACCCATGCCAGGGACAACGCCGTCGAGCGCTCCAGCCGTCCCATCCCCCGGATGCCGAGATCCTCAACCCTTAGCCATTGAGGCAGCAAGTTCACTTTTTGTCATGTCATGGTTTGAAATCATCAGCGTCGTCATTCTGGGGGTTCTTCTCTGGCTGTGGTTCGACAGTACCCGCGTCCATGAGATCGCTGTGGAGCGCGCTCGCAGCCAATGCCATGTGAATGAGGTGCAGTTCCTCGACGATACGGTCTCCCTCGCCAAAATCAGACTGGCACGAGACGAAGACGGGCGCCTCAAACTCAAGCGCAACTACAGCTTTGAGTACAGTGACACAGGCAACAATCGACAGCCAGGCAGCATCGTCATGCTCGGCCCGGTGGTTCAGACCGTGCACATCAGCCCGCGACTGCCTGTCGCGGACTTCACACGCCATTGACCACAGCGGCTGGACTTGGACGCTGATGTTGAAAAGAATGGTCGAGTGACGCTGTGTGTGAACTGATAGGCCTGATAGGCGCCGTGCGTTCCGTAACGTTCTTGCTTGAATGCAACCATCCAACCAGAAGCGGACGGGCCAACTTCAAGGCTTGAGCCTGGCAGCGGACCCTGCAGCAGCCCAAAAGCTGCGGCCCCTTTCGCGCGATGTTCTCCCGCAGCCGCCATGCCCTTCAGGGGAATGAACGGGGCCATCCGCAGGCCTCGGCATCAGGGCATTCACCGCTTCAAAGACGGCTTTTCCTCTGCCTGCGGCTCTAGCCTCAGAAGACTGGCGTTTCATGCACTTATTTGCTGCAAGTCATGCGTCTTCCGCCATTCGATGGAAAGTCCTATCTTCCATCTGACCCCCGATTGGGCGTCACATGAAAGGTGGAAAACTAAATGAAAATCACGAAGGATTCTCAGGCAGTGCCTCAAGGCGCTGCAGAAGCCCCGCAAAGAGGGGTCATGGCCAGTTTGGCGCTCGGCATGCTGCTGCCCTCTCTGGGAACCAGCATTGCCAACGTCGCATTGCCGACGTTTGCGCAAGCGTTCTCGGCCTCATTTCAGCAGGTGCAGTGGGTGGTGTTGGCCTATCTGCTGGCCACCACGACGCTGATAGTGGGTGTGGGCCGGATGGGCGACCTCTTCGGTCGCAAGCGGCTGTTCATGGCCGGAATCGCGCTGTTCAACCTGGCCTCGGTCCTGGCGATGCTGGCCCCAAGGCTGGAACTGCTCATTGCGGCCCGCGCGCTTCAAGGAGTTGGCGCAGCCATCATGATGGCTCTGACCATGGCCTTTGTGAGTGCCGTTGTCCCCAAGTCCCGCACGGGAAGTGCCATGGGCATGCTCGGCACGATGTCGGCCGTCGGCACAGCCTTGGGCCCGTCGCTCGGCGGCGTACTGATTGCCCAGTTCGGATGGCAGTCCATCTTCATGGTCAACCTGCCGCTGGGCTTGCTGGCCCTGGTTCTTGCACGGCGCCATCTGCCCGCTGACAAGGGGGCTGCCGGTCCGGCAAAGACCCAGTTCGACAAGTTGGGCATGCTCCTTCTGGCTCTGACCCTGGCAGCGTATTCGCTGGCCATGACCATGGGGCGCGGCCATTTCGGCACACTCAATGTCGTTCTGCTGTCGGCTGCAGTAGCCGGGCTTGCGCTGTTTGTCTGGACCGAGAAGACCGCAACGTCCCCCTTGATTCGGCTGACCATGTTTCACGACCCAGTGTTCAGTGCCAGCTTGACGATGAGCGCACTGGTGTCGACGGTGATGATGGCCACCCTGGTCGTAGGCCCCTTCTACCTCGGTCTCTCGTTGCACCTGAACACGGCCATCGTGGGAGCGGTCATGTCGGCCGGGCCTATTGCAGCCGCCATGACTGGGGTGCCAGCCGGGCGCATCGTCGACCGATTCGGGGCGCAGCGCGCCACCACCGGGGGACTGCTCGGCATGGTCCTTGGTTGCCTCGCCCTGGGCACGCTGCCGGAGACTCTGGGTATTGCGGGCTACATCGTGCCCATCGTGGTTATCACCTCAAGCTATGCGCTCTTCCAGGCTTCAAACAACACGGCTGTCATGGCCGATGTGCCCCCCGAGTCTCGAGGACTGGTCTCCGGCATGTTGAACCTGTCCCGCAATCTCGGCCTGATTACCGGTGCATCCGTCATGGGCGCGGTGTTCGCCATGGCCTCAGGAACGGTCGACTTTGCCTCCGCAAACCCCGCGGTCATTGCCGCCGGGATGCGGACCACGTTCACCGTCGCAATGGTGCTGGTGCTCGCAGCCCTGGCGACTGCCATCGGCAGTCAAGCCGTTGCACGAAGCGGACACAGCGCCGACCTTTAAGCCAAGCCACACCCAGGCGCAGACCTTCTGCGCCGATGCACCGGTACTGAGTTCCGGGCCCGGCACGGTGTCAACTTGATGACCCTGTCCGGCGGATGCAAGGCGCGGCACCCCCCTACCTATTTCTACCGAATTTGCCATCCCTGGGTGCCTCACCGCAAGTGAAGTGCCCGGGTAGGTGAGTCTGCCCAGCGGGCAGTCCGTTCCACGTCTGCTCAGTGCCCCACCGCGAGCGCGTCGCTTCAAGACCCTGTGAGAGCGACAGAAGGCGGCAGGCACCGACCACGACGTACATCCGCAAGCGCATTCAAGCGCCAGCCCATCCCCACGCGCTATCGCGCATCACTTAGGAGTTTGCTATGCAACCACGTCTGAACTTTTTCGCAACAGGTCCCGAAGCCACCAAGGCTCTGTCTGGCCTTGAGCAACACATCGCCCGCACAGGTATCGAGAGGAACCTGCTCGAACTGGTCCGTCTGCGGGCTTCACAAATCAACGGTTGTGCGTTCTGCATCGACAAACACGCCGCCGATGCAGGCAAAGCCGGCGAGAGCGACCGCCGGCTCGCCACCGTTGCGGTGTGGCGCGAGGCGCCCTTCTTCAGCGACCGTGAGCGCGCGGCCTTGGAGTGGACCGAGTCGCTGACGCTGGTCGCCGACACGCATGTGCCCGACGACGTATGGGAGCGCGTCAGCCCTCAGTTCAGCCCCGCCGAGATGGTGGACCTCACTCTGCTGATTGCCAGCGTAAATGCCTGGAACCGGTTTGCCATTGCCTTCCGCAAGCTGCCCTCCTGAAATCAGACAACAGCGCGCGAACCTGGCGCGCTGGAATCATGGATGGCGTTTCATGCACGTACCAGCTGCATCTGAAGCGCCTTCTCCGGTCAAGTAGAAAAGCCTATTCTCTACTTGACCCCGGATTCGGACCAACATGAAAGGTGGGACACGAAATGCCCTCCACGGAATCTTCGCCGTCACCCGATCAAGACGCTGCATCAAAGCAGCCTCGACCGAGTGGACTGGTGCGTATGGCGCGTTGGATGCTGCTGCCCATTCTTGCCGCTCTCGTTTTGGCTGCCGCAATTGCATACGGGGGCCCAAAGGCACTTCCCGCGATACCGAGCATCAACGACCCTTTCAGGACGGTTGACTTTTCAGGGTTGCCGCCGCTGTCACACTTCCAGGCCGACGACGGTGAGGCCCTCGCCTATCGTCACTATGTTCCAAACGCCCCTTCCGCAAAGGGAAGCGTAGTCCTTGTCCACGGTTCGTCAGCCAGCAGCGAGAGCATGCACCTCCTTGCTACAGCTTTCGCCAAAGCGGGCCTCTCAACCTACACGCTTGATGTGCGGGGGCACGGCGGCTCTGGCACCAAGGGCCAGATTGGCTACGTTGGACAGCTTGAGGACGACCTTTCCACGTTCGTGCGAACCGTGACGCCCGCAAAGCCCGCAACACTCGCAGGCTTTTCCTCCGGCGGAGGGTTTGTTCTGCGCTTCGCAGGCAGCGACAGGCAAGAAATTTTTGACAACTACCTGCTTCTGGCACCCTTCCTGAGCCAGGACGCACCTACTTATCGCTCAAACAGCGGCGGCTGGGTGGATGTCGGGATACCTCGAATCGTCGCAATCTCAATCCTGAACGTGAACCGCCCCGGGTTTTGAGGAGGCTCTTTTCTCTGAGAGGATTGAGCCATGAGCAAGAAGTCAAACAAGTTTTCACCCGAGGTGCGCGAACGCGCTGTTCGCATGGTGCGCGAGCACCGAGGCGAATACCCATCCCT